>JAIERK010000232.1 GCA_019746975.1 Candidatus Obscuribacterales bacterium | reverse complement strand
TTAAATGTGCCGGGTGGATGTCCCTGCGCATCGACATTCGTGTTAACTTCACCGGCGATCTCCTGGGGCGTTAGCAGCATGACACCGTAGTTAGAATCACCGACGCCTAGATCCAACATCTCCACGAAAACTCGTATCCAGTCTCCCAGTCCGCCATTGACCAGGCTATCTGCGACTTTGGAGATCCAAGCAATCGAGTACCTGTTGAACACACCAGTACCCTTGATGGAAGTTGACACTTGCTCTACGATGTCAGTCATATTGCTCGCTTCGAAGTCATAAGACTCTTCCCAAAAGGATCTACCGGTTAGAAATGAAGTCTTTTCCGAAGAGTGGTATGCAGGCAACATTATCGTTTCAAGCGAGATGGAATCGGTCATCATTTAATCGCCCCCCAGAAATCCAACTGAAATCAGTATCCTTACTCAATCTGTCAATTGGATTACAAGACAGGAAATCAGGTTTCATCCGAACACTAATTCAAAGGTCGAAAGAACCAATGAATGACTCAAATGACGAATAGCAACCGACCTCTCAGACTACCAAAACTAAAGCCCGGCGAAAGCCGGGCAATAGTACCACCATTAGGGTCAAAACTGAAACAAACTGACGTGCTCGATCGCTTACGGTAGCTACCTCGAACCAACCTTTTTGTCGGCTAATTAGATCAGTCTCAAGGGCAATCTAACGTTTGATAGTCCCGGTGACGCGAGAGAATTTTCCACTGCTGGTCGATGCGATCGGCTGCCTGCTGACTACAGGTCCCCGCGTCAGAATCGCAAGGATCACGAACTGTGTAGTGAATAGGGTCAGACAGATGGACAATGCGATTATCAATCCAACTTCGTAACACATAAGACCTTTCCTCGAATTCACCACTTGAGCCATTGACGTGCCATTTTTCCAAATTAGGGGGAAACTTGGAAAAGTTTCCCAAACCAGTTTTAGACGGCAGTTAACGGCAGACGGCTAAAAGACGAGGCAGTGTTCCCAAACAGTCTTAGAACTGTTCAGCCAATCACTCAGACGGAAAACGACTGAGTTAGATTGTTAATTGAGGTCCCGACAGGAATGCTTATGAAACTGCCTAGATACACAATTTCAGCTCTTGGTCTCATAGTTTTGCCGACAATAGTCTCATCGTTTTTGGCAATCTCTTCAGCTGGCGCACCTTTGAACATCTCTGCGGAGATCCCGAAACTGCATACATACGGTGCCTTTGCCTGTATGCCGGTGTGCATTGCTATAGTCGGAATTTTTCTTGTACCTGTGGCCGAAGCCTTAAGAAGGTGGAGACACTGGAGACCCGCCTATACGACAACCTTCATCGTGTTATGGAATATGGTGTTCGTATACTTGAGTCTCTTCCTCTTCGGTATGGCATTTCTTTGCGCTCCAATTAGGACAGTACAAAACTTAGATAGTACTCTTGTTCAAACAATCGTGGCATTTCCGAACATCGTTTCGATTTCGATGATAGTTTGTGTCGCTGGTACGGCACTGGTGGCAATGATTTGGAAGCTGTCTGGTAGACACGACAGCTCGGTGCGCTTGTCCGACGAAAGATATCTACAGATGACTCAGCCTGGCATATCAATCACCGAGTCAAACCGGAAAGCAAGCCGTTTTTGATTAGCTCCAAACACTTCGAGTGCCACGTATGGACCTTCGCCTTTCGACCCGCGCAACTCGGAAACCTTGAGTTTATAATGCGGACCGAGAAGGATATTGATTAGTTTTTCAAACTCCTTGATTGCATCGGCACCGCTCTCTGTAGCAAACTGTTGGTCCCTAAAAACCCAAGTAAGATCCTCGGGAATTACCGGCGGACTTGTCGACATCGCTCTTACGACCTCATCGGAGAAGTCTTTGGCTACCTGGATGTCTGCAATTCGGTAGGACGACTTGATCGTGTCTTTCAACTTGCGAATAAGTTCTTTTCGAGACATTTCTTCCAGCGCTCTGGGCTTAGCCGCTCTGGGTAGCGGCGAGAAATCATCGCTACACCCTTCCAAGTCGGTTCGGTCCGCAGCCGTTTCGAGAGTCTCTTCGACGTCAGCCGAGTGTGAGCCTTTCTTCGGCGGCGGGAACACACGCCGCCCAATCATATCTAAGTTACGTTCACTGATAATACTCTGAGCACGTGCAAGCGCCCTACGCCTTGGATCTGGTAGGTTAGAGTATTTTAGATTGTTTCTGGAATTGGACTGACTGTTGAGCGGATCTTCAAGACTATCACTCACGATTCTCTCTCCCTAGGGTGGTATTATCTGCGGTGCTTATGAGCCTGGCCTCGGGAATCCCCGACTAGTGCAAATAATTAGGAGTGTAGAAACAAACCTGCCAGGCTCGTTGTCTATATGCGCTTCGACAAGAAATTGGACGCAACATCTCGAGAATCTGTCAGAACAAGTCTTTTTGGCTCATGCGCAGTGGGAGATTTCCCATTTATACTGCCCTGAAAATCACCCGCCAAGGAGACACGCACCGCCTCTTGACATCACCAAGCAGAGAAAACTCCTCTCGGAAATTGGTGATATTGAGTTTGATTCAGGTTACGCCCAGGTGGAACATGACTTTCCAGGCAAGTTCGCCACCGTTCATGGATGCCATGATTGCACGCTTATGTACTCGAACATCAGACAAACATCGGTGCAACGTTACAAGGAAACACTTCGATGTTTCTCCACACACCACCTCTGACATATGGCTCGGAATCCAGCCACTCATCCAACTCTTTCCGAGACGGGAACTCACAGATCATTACCGAACCGACCATCTGCTCCGACTCGTTCAGTATCGCCGCACCGTAAAGAGCCTCACCGCTATCATGCATTTCGGCTGCCCGCTCCAGGTGCTGCGAACGCACAGATAGCCTGCGCTCAAGGGCTTTTTCATCGCTGCCGTCCTTCGCGATTATCAGAAATTGCATCGGTCGATTCTCCTTGCACTGTTAATCCGATAATTATGTCGCGCTGGTCCATGGACAGCAACCCGCGTGAAACATAAAAATTGAACAGCGGCAGCAGCGATCAATGATACACTCTCGGATCACCAGCACACGGGGAGGCACAAAATGTCTTCAAGCAACATTGCCACTACATTGAGTGAATCGGATTTCTGGGAATTGATTGCCAAGGCTCGTAAGCTAGCCAACGATGACGAGCAGCTTTCTGATGAGCTCGTAAAACTCCTGAGCAAAGAGTCGGAAGAAAAGATCTTGTCTTTTGGTCATATTTTCGAAGTGCTACACAACCGTTCTTACAAATCTGATCTGTGGTGCACGGTCTATGTCGCCTGTGGCGGTTGTTCTGACGACGGGTTCGACTATTTCCGGGGATGGCTCATCGGCAGAGGGAAGGACGTTTTTTACGCCGCCATGAGCGATCCAGACTCTCTTCTGACGGAATTCCAGACCTTGAAGAAGCAAGAGGGTTTTCCAGAAAACGAAATGATGCTCGGTGTCGCATCCAGTGCCTACGAGGAAAAAACCGGTAAGGGAGATTTCTACGATCAACTAGAGGAAACTGGACGACCAGAGCCTCGTGAAGAGTTAGAAATGAACTGGAGCGAAGACGATGAAGACAGTATGAGTAAGATCTGTCCTCGAGTCTTCAAGAAATTTTGGCATGACCCATTCTAGCCACTGATGATGGCATAAACACGTTCTATTCGATGTCGCAATTAGGAAACGAATTGGCTACCGCGTTAGCAACCAGTTTACGGAAAAGGGGCAGCAACTCCGCATCATTTAACTGGAGAGCATTGTCGCCGATAACGATCTCTGTATAGCACCAATTAGGAATCTCAGACTGGAAAATTTTTCGACAGAGTGCAATTGCATCTTCCTCTATAATCTGCTCGTGAGCCTTCTTTAGACTTGCAGATGACACGTTTACAAAGAGCTGAAACATGTTGGTCTGAGGTATCACCGGTTGCAATACGATACCATCAACAGTACCAAGAGACTTAGCTAAACTCAGAGCTCGTTCGTGATACTGCTGCATTCGTGGCACTCTGGCATCAAACCCGATTTTCGCTGATACCACATACGGATGCATCGTCACGAGATTGCCACCCAGGCGTCGCTGCCAGATTCGTGCCCGCTCTATGAATGAGCCAGTGCCAAGCAGCATTGCTCCTGCCATTCCACCAAGGCCTTTGTAAAAGGACACATAGACAGAGTCAAACAATTCACAAATCTGGGCATAAGTTTTTTTGTAGAACGGAGCAGACTCCCATAGCCGTGCACCATCAAGATGAACATTGATACCACGAGAGCGAGCACGTTGCACCAACTCAGTAAGCTCGTCCCAGGTCGGCAATATTCCGCCTCTGTTGCGCAAAGGCAATTCGATGACGAGAGTGGAAAGTGGATCTCTACATTCATCGAGATCAGAAGCCAAAATCACTCTCTGCCGCTCACCAACTGGAATTCCGACGAGATCATGAACGTGCGAATAAGCGCGATGTTCGTTAACTTCTAAATGTGTTGTCGGGTGAAAAGCAAAATTGCGACAATGAGAGTTGTCAGCGAAAATACGAAAAGCTATTTGCTGAGCCATAACTCCGGAAGGGAGGAACAACGAATCGTCCTTGCCCAGGTATCCGGCAATCTCGTCTTCAAAGGTCTGGAGGAACTCACCTTTCCCATAGTATTCAGCCTCAGCACCATGCAAGCTGCAATAGTTGCTCAGCTCCGTGAAAACATCCGACGCACTCGGTTCTGCGTGCCAACTCAAATGTCGAATGGTTTTCATGAGCGCTCCGATACAATTCGAAAGACGGAAAGTATAGCAGAATTGGCATTTTCCCAATCCAGGACCCAGTCTAAATAACCGTGTTGCGAACTGAAACAACAAATCAATCAGGCAACACCGGGTAGCCCCAGAAGTGCAACTTGGAGGCAAGGAGTAGTCGAGATTACTATGGTTTCTAGATCTGTTTCAGCCCTCTCGTGCCTGATGATTGCGGCGGTTATGCAACTGAGCGCCTCAGCCGCCGATGAGCCGACTTATGTCGCGTCTCGTCGCGATGAGCGGCCCAGTCAAGAACGTGAATAGCAGCATCAAGAGCCTGACTTCCGACATGAAGGGATTGAAGGAAACTGTCACCTTCACGACAACCGCCATCTTCGTCGCGGTTCTTGGAATAGGACTTTTGATCGTCGTCGGAACGCCGATTGCAGGTTTCGTGGTTTGGCGCAATCGAGTATCGATAATGAAATTGGTAGGCGGTGACTCTCGCGATGTCCGAAAACTTCAGCGAGAAGGCTCGAAATTAACGTCATAATTCCTTCGACTATTTGGCAATTTCTTGTCCTTGAGGCTCCGGTCGGCTGAGCCTACCCTGAAAAAAGCCGAACGCAACTCCGATTACAATTGCCAAAGGAATCAATCACTTCTGAATTCGCTCCAACTTGGCTTTCGACTCCGGGGACGAAGCATTTGATTTGCGCATCCAATTGGGGCGAATCAGCCCGAACAAGCCGGCTATGATACAAATCGCTCCCAGCAAAATTAGTTCGACGCTGCCGTCATTGACGAAGATATTAAGACCCTTTTCGAACAATAAGCAAGCTACACCAATACTAATTAGCCCAACAGCAGCCCAAAACGGGTTTAAATCGCCCTTCTCGCCCATTGATGAGACTTTGGGTTTCCATTTCTTCGGCTCAATTCCTTTGGTGACCCGCGAATTTTCAGAATTTTGTCGTCCGTCATCTGGTCTAGTCACGCGCACTTCCTATTTTGTGCTGGAGCGACTACTCTCGAACTTCTTAAATGGTGGCAAACAGAAGGTTAAGGCTTTCGGCCATGGTGGGATGCGTGAATATTATATCCCTGACTTGCCTGTAAGTGAGCCCTCCAAGCATGGCAACTTGCACGACAGACATGACCTCGCCGGCTGAATGACAGAGTAGCGAACAACCGAGAATTTTCTCCGTTTGCTTGTCGACCACAGCCTTCAACATGCCCTTCTGTTCACCAGAAGTTTTTGCGCGGGGAATCTTCTGAGCCGGCAACTTAGCCACTAGAATATCGTATCCTTTCCTTCTTGCCTGCTCTTCCGTCAGACCCACTCTACCAAGTTCCGGATCAATGAAAAGTGTATATGGCACCAGCCTTCCGACAGTGGATCGATTAAGCGAGTGCAAAACATTGTCGCGGAGAATCCTGAAGTCATCCCATGAAACATGAGTAAAAAGCGGTCCACCGTTACAGTCGCCGATCGCCCATACGCCTTTGGCACTGGTGCGAAGCTGATCATCCACCTTAATCGAGCCATCGCCATTGGTATCAACGCCAGCAACTTCTAAGTTCAGGTCCTTCGTGTTAGGTGTTCTTCCAACAGCCACCAGTACATGAGAACAGGTCAAACTTCTAGGCGTCAAACCAGCCTCTAAGTCGATGGAGATTTCTTCAGAAGGCAGCTTTCGGAACGCCTTTACCTTGGATTCGTATAACAACTCGATGCCATCGTCAGAAAGCAGGTCACTTATCGCGGAAGCAATATCTTCATCCTCATTAGGCAAAAACCTAGAACCTCGCAGCAACACGGTTACTCTGCTCCCCAAGCGCGCGAATACCTGGGCAAACTCGAGCGCTATGTAGCCACCACCAATGATGACCAGATGTTCAGGGAGTTGCGTCAAATTCATGATCGAAGTACTGGTCAAATAAGGGATGTCCTCTAGACCAGGTAGCGCGGGAATCGTAGTCGTGCTGCCGGTATTAATATAAATTCTCTCCGATTGCAGTTCGCGGCTCGAACCATCAGACATTCTTACCTCAACCTTGTTGGATTCGATGAACTTCGCGGTACCAACGAGCAACTCCATGTTTGGTGTCGACGTAAACAGACTCCAATGAGCATCAACCATTTCTTTTACAACGCGATTCTTGCGTTCGACAATATCGACTAAAGCCGGCGAAACCGCTCCAAGCTCAACGCCCCAGTCTATTGACCTTCTTGCAGACTCAACGATTTTGGCACTTGCTACCATAGTTTTGGTCGGTATACATGCCACGTTAATGCACGAACCGCCTATTTGACCGCGCTCGATGAGAGCCACTCTATGACCGGCTGACGCAAGAGCCATAGCCAGTGACTTACCGCCTTTACCGCCACCAAGCACGATATCATCAAACGATTCCACGATTTGGTTCCTCGCTAACACAGCCTAAAGCTCTCGAACAAAAACATACTTTACTCGGGTAGTGATTCCAAGAGTCAGCCGACTCCGGAGAACAAACCGCCCCTATCACGATCGCTCACGTTTCCGTCAAATTGTAGCGTCCTCCAATGGTCAGTTGCATGAGTCAGATGGTCGCAACTAACCAAACCGAAACTGCAACTTCGGCTACCATTTGAATGGTAGAGGGCCCTGTCGGCTCAAAATTCTGAATAAACGAGATTATTTGGACTATCGCCCGTTTTTCGTCACAGTGCCACGATACGCTGAATCCAGGTTCAAATTCAAGTAAGACGATTCGTTCCGACCAAACCTGCGTTGCTTGGAATCGGTATTACTTGACGAAGCATTAGGATTTTCTATCCTTTTCGACCGTCCCGAGAAAGCAGCCATGTGAACAAATCGTCCTCCAGAAGAGAACGGGTCAATGTGTCATGACCCATTCCCTCATACTCGGTGACAACCGGACCATTTCCCAACTGTTGCATGCTGTTAACGACAGCCCTTGTTTCATCGATTGGACACGCTTCATCCATGGTGCCTTGTAAGAACCAGATCGGCATCGTGCCAATTTGTTTTGCGATAGCGGCGGGTCGATCGGCTGCGACAAACATCTCATCAAAGAGAGCTTTCGATTCAGGCGGCAAGTGTGGTGGTAACTCGGAGCCGACCCAAGTGATACCAGGAGCGATGCATACAGTACCGGCAAATCTGTCGGGGTAGCGCGCGATAAGCCAGAAGGCACTGGATCCTCCCATGGAATAACCAACAAGGTAAACTCGCGTCGAGTCGCAATTGTATTCGGCGGCAACTCGCTGCACAGACTCGAAAACCCGCTCTTCCATTGCTCCATAGTATGCTCGGTATGCCCAGTCGCACTGCGGAAAGATTACAATCGCTGGAATTTGCGACTGCTCAAACACGCGCTCCAATCCATGAATAGGCAAACCTGGATCAGAACCACGCTCTCCAGAGCCATGAAGAAACACCACTATTGGAGGTGCGATCAATTCCCGCAAATTGTCCGGGTAGAAAGCATAGAACTCACGAGAATCAGCGGCTGTCAATAACGTGAACGGCATCGGAACTCCAGATCGGCGGACTATACTTTCGCAACGATGATACCACGGGCAAAGCCAGATGGCTAAACGACTACTAGTATCGCGAGAAAAAAAAATAGCGTAAAACAGCCAGGAGTGCTCACCTTTTGCCGAACATTTGGAGATCGGAGAGAAACTGTGACCACCAAGTATCCTCAGATAGTACCGACAATAATTGGAAGGTCGAAGTTATCAATGCAGTCAGCCTTAATCGGCATCCTATTTACTTAGAACATCCGACTAAGAAACCACGACAGTTTCAGCGTCACGATCGCATTCAGCGCTTGCGGACTCAACGAATTTTTTCTCGAACATTGAATAGGCGTACGAGGCAATCAATAGTACCGCGCCAGCTACAACAAAGGAGAGGATGCGTTGCGGTGTGTCTGCTTGAGCCAGGTCAACAAACAAAAGCTTTCCACCAACCATCGCAAAGACTCCTAGTCCATAAAGTCGAGACAATCGATCTGAAAGTACGAATCCCATTATCAGAAGCAATAGTCCCTCGAGACTCCAGGCAAATGCCAGGCAGTTATCAGGCACATGCTGATGAATAATCAGAGTCATCGCTAACGCCGCAAACGCTTCATAACACCTGGCATAGTTGATTCCGAGCGGTGAACTCTCAGCCTTAGCCAATGCGCGATAAGCAGCGGAAACACCATAAGTGACACCAACGATCGCGACTGCCTCGATCAACAGACGATTGCTCATATCGAACAGCAAATGAAAGTATAGAACCAAGAAGCCTAAACCACCAAGTATCTCTACATAACGCTCCTTGAGCCACATACCGAGGCAGATTGTTGCTGATGCCTCCATAAGCCAGAGGATGGGGAACTGAGCTCCAAAATACTCTTTTGTCACATACCAGAGAAGTAGCGAGGCAATCGTCAGATAGATTCGGAAATGATTCTGTCGAACTTCTTCCGGCAGATGGGCGCCTCCAATCCTGATCATTGCTGCTGCGCCATAGATTATGGACGCTGCGGCTATATGCGCTGCCGCAAATGGTTGAGGAACCAATAATGTATTTATGGCCGACAGTTTGAACGCAAGTGCAGAACATTTGAGGAGCAGTTTGTCTTTGCTCCGCAGCGCAAGCAGCAGAAGCGCAAATGACTGTACCATCCAGAAGAAAACACAAATTGATGAGGCGACCGCGATAGGCATGGCAATTTTGCCTGGCAACCCTATCTGGAAAGCCCATGCCGGAATTGACCAGCACACCACGGCGGAAGCAAACAGATAGACGTAGAATGAGGATCCCGAAGATTCGCTCTGAATCCCTTCTTTTGTCCGCCACCATCTATAGGCAGCAGCAGCAAGTCCATAGGAAACAGCAGCACAGCTCGTGTGAATGAAAATTGTTGGGAAGCTAAAACCCATCAGTTCAAATTTTTCACCACTAACCGATAGGGCCAGCGTAGTGATAAGAGTCACAGGAAGCAAAGCGAATCCGAAAAATCGAAACATTGGCAATCTGTACTTTAGCCCAATAAAAACGACTAAAGGAATCTCGAGGAGCCAAACAAGGTTTTTCCACTCGACATGAATCATCATCGGGATCGACAGAGTCGCAAGCGAAAGAGCGGCTAGAGTGTACACGTCGGAAATTCCAGTCAATTGCTTGTTCTTGGCAGTACGAGCTGCGAAGGCATAGACAATACCGATGGCCAATGAGGCAATGTAATCTCCAGCATCAAATACCCGCTTCATTGCAGTGATGACGTCTGGAGCAAAAGCAATAGCATTAAGACAGGCGGCGCAGATCAATAAATTCCGCCGCCAGATAGATTTTTCACTTAAGAACAATGAGGTTACGAGGTAGGGCAACCAGAACACGCAAAGATAAAGGACGCTCAAAATCGACTTTCCATGGACATCAAGCGGCAATGCCAGAATCTTATCAGCTACTGTAAAATGGAATGCAGCATAAGAGCCAAGCACTCCCCAGAAATAGAGTCGTGACCAGCCGAGCTTGACCGCCAAGGTGCATAGCGCGTTGACTAGAACCGCAGTGGCTAAAGCTGTTGCAATGCTAGTTTCGGATAGTGAGAATGATACTAGTGCTAGTACCAACGACAACAGCGCCGTCACTTCCGAACGCTTCGTGACACAATGCCACATAGCACCAATTGAGACACCATTTAGCAAGAGCCAATCCAGTGTGAGGTTGTCTAAGACCTTCACGGACTCGATATGGTACATCGCAAAAACAGTAAAGAAAGCGACGGACCAACCGCCACCCATCAGGCTTCTGGCATACCATTTCGGGCCGCCTTTTCTCTCCATCCACTCGCCACCGCCAAGCAGTGAAATCGCAACAGCGAGACCGGTAAATATCTTCGCCACCGGTCCGAAGTATTGAAATGAATACATCAGAAAAAGTGCGACACCAATCACAAGACTGGAAATGCCAAGACGATTGAGCCAGTACAAGCCGATCTCCATTTCAAGCGAGCCTTTCTTCCTGGCAGGTTCAAAGGGAGGTCTCAGAGAATCGGCTCTTTGGGCATTCAGCTCAACTTGCTGAGCCTGAAGCTGAGCCATCTCACACACAATGGGCTCCTCGAGGAGCTCAGGTTTGACGGTTACCTTCGTATTCGGAATGCATTCGCGTTCAATCGATGCCGCGGCAAAAGAAATCTGTGACGATTCCAAAGGCACCGGGTCAGGTTTAGCCTCTTCCTGATCAACGCGGTTGTTGAACTCGCCTGTCGATTTCTCCATAATCTTGCCGGGGCTAGCCTCTGGCTTATCCACGAAGCTTATCGTCAAACGTTTCTCCACATAGGCGACGCGCTCTTGTAAGCACGACAATTGGTGCTGGAGATTCTCGAATCTCAAATTTGATTGGTTGTCCATCAGACCACCTGCTAAAGCGACCGTACGTTCCTAGAATAGGCCCGTCAGACTCGATGGCATACAACCCTCGTGACAGTTTCTCAACTGTTTCCCAATTGAAAAATGCAATTTTCAAACAAGCAGCTGAACAAGCTGAAATCACCAGACCAGGAGATGACACTGGTGACCGTGCTCAACTAAATCTCCCCGAAGACCTGTTATAAACCATTGAACAAGACAAAGTGATAGTAGGAAAACCATCACTGAGTCATCGAACCTTTGTACTTGTCCGCTATTCGCTTGCCACAGTTTTCGCACAGAATTTCATTGACTTCAGGCGAAGGCATGACGTCGCAATGACAAGCAGCTAACCACTGCGTGATACTACTTGTAGCACCACTAGATTTGAACCGCCTACAGATTGAACATCGATCGCTGTCTGTTTCGATCATGGAATTCCACCGGAGGGCAGACAGCGTTGGGATAGCAGCGGCCTCACCTATTATAATGCAGCGAGGCTTGGTCTAATACGCCTCGTACCTATGGTTCGGCAAACAGGACGACGCAATGCATCTCCGTGGGCGACCACGCAGACTAGAATTGCACTTCATTACTTCAACCATTTGGGTGGATCATCCAATTGTCCAGCGCTGGCTCCAGCAGAAGGCCCCCAGTTGACCCAGCATCGGAAGTACGGATTCTTCGCGATCGCGGGAGGGAGTGGTCCAAATGGATGTGCTCTACCGACAACATCGTAGGCCTTCTTTTCATAGTTTGGATTTGGAGGATCGGTTTTGACGAAGATTTTTTCGATAGCACCATTCGGTTTCAGTTTAAGGAAAACAACCGCACTGCCGGTGTCGGTTTGATTTTTCAACGCATTCATGAGCTTATCAACAATGATGCCATCGTACGGCTTTTTCTTGAACCCAAGATCGTACGAAATAAAATCGGGGAATTGATCTTCAAAGTACGGGCCGGAGATTGCCTTGGCGTTGCTGCTCCAATCGAAATACATCCAGACATGAGGCTTGGTCTTGAATCCGGGTGGCAAGTTGCCGACTGTCTTCAATGCCATTATGCGCTGGCGAACATAGTCTTCGGCCGCTTTCGAATGCTTTTCGTCCTTGGCTGATACAGTGCCAATGCCACCATTTGCCGACACCTTGAATGCCGCATGAACTTTTCCGAAACCCGGTGGATTCCAGCTATCCATAAGACGTTCTCTGAAGTTATGTTGGTAATCAGCCTCAGGATTGCGCGAGGAATTTTTTGCAGGCGGAGGCGCGCTTGCTTTTTGCTCTTTCTCATGTTCGCCATCCGGGTCTTTTCCAAACGACGTTTCTGCAACGCCGAACTTGTCTTTCGCTTTCACCACCCAGTAGTCTTTATAGACCTTCCACCCGTCGGTTCTCTTGATTAAAACAACGGAGCCGGTCATGGAAAAACCTGGTTTTCTCGACGCTGATTCATAAGCTGGCGGTATCGCTGCCGGTACCAGTGAAAACCTTAGTCCACCCGATCGATCGTTCGCTTCACTTAGTATTTTCACTTTAGTTGGCTCTTGTTTGATGCACGAAAGAGCAAAATCCTCCATCGCCTTCCTGACCATAGGGTTTAACGTCGGATCCTTTCTCACCTTATCAGCATCGTCGTAGAACTGACTCAAATCACTAGCACTTTTTGCGGTGCCGATTGCGGCAAAATATCGTTCTAGAAAAGCGCTAGCCTTTTCCTCAGTCGATTGAACTCGACTCGGCGTCTCAACGACAGCCTGATTCTCGATTGCCGTAGACGGAGGTATGTGTTCTGCTGCACTGCCGGGGGAAGCACTGGTCGCATTGTTGACAGGTTCGGACGATCCGGACGGAGCCTCCGACTCGCCAGCCTGAGCAGGATGAAGAAGCATGGCACTCAGTAGCGACACTACTACAGCGAACTCCACTCTGTGATTTATGAAGAACATCTGCACCTCTGAAGAACAATATTGCTCGTTTTATACTTTCCCGCTCGCAGCAGGAAATCTTAATACCTCTCAGCTATTGGGAATTCGATTTTCTACTAAATTTCGCTTTGCACCGCATCGGTTGGCACTTATTGTGGAATGATGTTGATGAATCCAGTGAAGCTTAATTCTGATTCGCAAGTGTCCGATAGAAAATCGGAGTATACCAAAGACGACCGCGGTCATTGAATGTAAAGTGAAACAGAAACAGCCGCTGGTTAGAGGTATTCAGAAATGACCAAAAGTAACACCTCAATCCAGGTACTGTCAGTAGACAGTCATGATGACAGCAGACGAGAGCTGCAAGAGTTTTTCGCGACGATACCGGATCTGAACCTCAAAGCACAGGCTGCCAATGCATCGGAAGCGATCGCTGCGCTTCAGGAGCAAGCCATAGACGTCGCTCTCGTTGATCTGAGTCTGATTGGAGAAGACGGAATTCAATTGACGAAGCAAATTCGACAAATGCATAACGGGGTCAGAGTGCTCATCTTCACAGCGAGCGACTCGCCGGACGATATTTTTTCTGCTATGGACGCGGGTGCCGATGGTTACGTTCTCAAAAACAGTTTGTCGAAGGTACTCGAAACTGCGGTGAGAAGCGTACGGCTGGGAGCAGTTTGGCTTGATCCCGGTATAGCGAAACAAGTACTACAGGTAGTGCAAACACCAACGACCAAGACGACCAGAATCTTGCCGACCGGTCTTATGACCGTTCCACTGCTTCCTGACGAGAGAAACATCCTGACTGAAGTCGCTTCAAGCAACTGCGTTGATGGAGTTTGCATGGTCGATCCGGACTTCGTCAGAAAGCTCCGCAGATTTTCACCAGGTGGTTGAGGATTAATTTCACAGTCCGCTGTACAATACAGCTCATGACCCATCATCGGACTGGTGTTAATGAAACAACTACACTTTCTGTTCCCCGCATTACTAGCTCTTTCAATCACTACTTCTGCAGCGGTTCCGGCAATGGCGGGAGACTCCACAGTCCGTAATTCGGACTCCGCACAGGACGGTAGGAAAGTGGAGGTGAACCAAACGAACCTCTCAAATGGATTTTACCTGATAGTGCGCGAATCGGCGGAGAAGAAAGAAGTTGAACCAGTAGACTCGACAGAACAACTCGCACTCTACGATTACGAATTTTTTGAGCCGACCGATCGCGGCACCATGACTTATGTAGTGCTCGCCAAGGACAAATTCATTCCAATCTCCCTATCCGAGGCACCAACAAAAGAACCGGACGGAAAGGGTAGAAGAAAATTGATGCTGCAATTGGCGAAGGAGCAGATTGTCCCCCTGGAGAGATTCACTACCACAAATTGGGGCAAAGCGATTGCCATCGTAATCGGTGGCAAAGTAGTCACAACGCACAAAATCCGCGAACCCATCAAGGGTGGAAAGATTCAAATCACACGATGCTCGGACAATGGCTGCGATGTGCTATACACTCAATTGCAAGGGCAATGAAGATGGTAATGAACTGGAGTTTGAAAGCTCCAGTTCAACAGAAAAGGCTACTTAAGACAGCTTAGTCATCATAGTTGATCACGTATTTGCCTTCTCTAGTTTTGATCTTGACTTTACCTCCATCCAATAGAACCGCATCGGTCCCGAGGACTGCGCCGGTCGTGTCAAAGAGCATTCCCGCAGAAATTTCAGAAGGCAATGTGATCACCTTTTTGCTCGACAATGTGACACTGCTTAGGAAAGATCGGAGTATCTCGGTTATCTCATCAAATCAATGTGATTCTCCTCAATTATCACTGAGATTCGCCTTTCAAGACTCTTTTAAATCGTCCTGTCGCTCACCGGTTGACAGCACGCAATGACCAATTGAAGAGATTCTCGCCTTAGTCAAGGATTCAATGCGCAGATTCCGTCCTCGCATTCGCCCCTGTTCTCCACTTCTCAGAAACTTCATCGGCAATTTCACCGAGAAGGACTACTGCTCTAGCTTGTGATCGAATTCTTCAGAATACAATGGCGACGGCTCGATTTAAGTGCTCATCATGAGCTCCCAACACAATCCCCATGCCACCGGCGCCGAGGTGTTCGAAGTTAGAGTATCGAATCCTCAGGTCGGGAGGCGCGAGATTGTCCGAGCTGTCGTTGCTTTGCATTCAACTGCATTGTATCAAACCGCAAAAGCACGAGATTCACTCTCTTCGGCTTTACTGAGCGTGTGCAGAGTTGATTTTCTCTTGCAGCTTTTCTTTGAGCGCCTCGAGATTGAATGTTGCTCCTTTTTGCATGGGTGGATATTCGATGAAGCTCTGTGCAGCCTTTGCGACCTGCTGCTGCACGAGTACGAATCGCCAGAATTCATACGAAAACCAATTGTAATAATACAGAGAGCCGCCCTTTCCGGTTGGCGCACCAGTCCGTTCAAAAGGATCAAGTCGCACGTTGGTGAGAATGGGCCAATCCACCTTTTCCGTCGCACCCAGCCATCCATTTGGCTGGTCCGTGAAGCGGTATTTATAGTCATCAATTCTCACAGCACTGAGTGTGCCTTCCGTGAAGTAGAAGATATCATGACGACTCGATGGACCCTTGTCGGTAAGGAGTGCAGACTGGTCGTAGCCATCCAGGTGGACCTTGTATGTGGTATCACCGATCTGTTTGCCCTTTTTCAATTCATCTTTTATGTTGGAGTTGCCTGCAAGTGCAACAAAAGTGGGAAACCAATCCAATCCAGACATCAGACTGTTAACGACTTTACCGGCTGGAATCTTCCCAGGCCATCGCACAATCGCCGGTACTCGGAAGCCACCTTCCAGAGCGGTGCCCTTCCCTCCGGCAAATGGAGTCTGTCCGCCGTCGGGCCAGGTGAAATTTTCCGTTCCATTATCGGTGCTGAATACGACGATCGTATTGTCATCCAAACCATTGTCCTTCAAGTGTTTGAATACGGAACCAACGACGTCGTCCAATTGAGCCATGCCGGCCTCTTCAATGCTCCACCCATTCTGGGAGTTTCGCATCGAGTTATACTTTTCAGATAGATGCGTAACAACATGCATTCTTGTCGGATTGAGCCAAACGAAGAATGGCTTGTTTGCACTCTTTGACTTATCGATGAATTTCAGAGTCTGTTCGAGAATCTCATCATCGACCGTCTCCATCCTCTTTGGAAAAAGTTGGCCGGCATCCTCGATTCGTTGCTTACCCACTTTTCCCCATCGAGGCTGGACGGTGGCATCATCGGTCTCTGATGCGTAACAGTGCAGCATGTTGCGGGGTCCGACTTGATCTCGAATATCTTGCGGGTAAGTCGGATGGGCAGGATCTTCCATTGCATCCAGGTGATAAAGATATCCAAAAAACTCATCAAAGCCATGGACGGTCGGAAGGAATTGATTGCGATCTCCAAGGTGATTTTTGCCAAATTGACCGGTGGCATAGCCCATAGACTTGAGTGCAGCAGCGATCGTGATCGCTTGATCTGGAAGACCTATGGCCGCCCCTGCCTGTCCAACGGTGGTCATGCCGGTACGTATCGGAAGTTGCCCAGTTATAAAATTCGCTCGACCAGCTGTGCAACTGGCTTCTGCATAGTAGTCCGTAAAGCGCATTCCCTCGGCAGCCATCTTATCTAGATTCGGAGTTCTACCTGCCATGATGCCCTGGTGGTAAGCCCCGATGTTGAACCAACCAATATCATCACCCATGATAAAGACGATGTTTGGCTTATCTTGAACAGCGCAATATGCAGCGTTCGAGCCTATCGAGACGAGCACCATCAGTAGTGCCGAGAGAGTAATAATTGTGCGCTTAAACATTTCTAGCAGGGACTCGAGACCTAGTGGATGAACTAATAATGAAAACCAACGCAGCGAGCGTAGTCACAGAGTAAAGGTTAGACTACTTTGAAAGGTTCATCTAATAATTGCGGCGAATATTATAGCTTTCTTAGATTTCAGACTCCGCTCCGTTGCGCAAAAAGATCGAGCGCTGGGGGCTGTTCAGAACTTCGAGCGGGTACCAAACGCAGGTCCTGACCAAAGAGCGTTAGCTGTTCAAAGAGATTTGAATACCACGATTGAATCAACAGATTGCGGCAACAAGTTCAAGATGGGCGCTGTCGCGCACTGAGCTTTGCGGGTTAACGAATGGCAAAACTCATTGCTTCTGAATATACTCCTGGAACAAGCTCGAAAACACGGTTTGCTGCACTCAACTCGTCCCAATGGGGCAATTCAAAATGAAACAACTTTCCAGAATCCTGAGAATCCTTTTTCATCAAACTGCAGGCTCGAGTAGACTCGAACACCGCTTCGACTTTCAAACAATTCCTGCAAGGACAGTCAGAAAGAACGATCTTTCCTCGCTTCTCGTAGAGATTGGTCCACCGCCTCTAATGGGCTGAAGCCGTCAAAGAATTTTCCACTGCCCAAGCAGCTCCAGGTCTTCTGCCGAAAACCTGCCTACCCCCCAGACGCGGTACCCGCCACGGAAAGCCGTCTGGTTATGACAAAGTCTGGCACCTGCCGGCAATTCTGTAAGTTTTTTGCGTTGCCGCCACCTGCGAGTAGGCCGTGTTAACGGTTCCTAACATTCTCAAGAGCACAAAAGTAGAAAACACAAGAAGCGGTGACAATGACCGCCACTGCAGTACAAGATCGATTGCATCAGTACACTCAAATGTTCATCACTCGAGGAGCCGACCCAGCACTCGCGATGCAGGAAGCCACAAAAATGCTCGACCGACTGGTGAGAAGAGAGGCATACATACAAGCTTACAATGATACGTTCTTTCTACTCGCAATCGTAATAGGTATCCGTGTTTTTGCGGTCATGTCTTTAAAGCGAAAAGCGAGCCAGGGTGAATCGCATGCCCATTGATTTTGGCTACTCGATGAGTGAGACATCGGTCGTGCAAGATTAGCTAGTTTGTGAAGAGAACCATCCGCTGACCCATCGGCTACGGCTGCGGTGCCGGCTTCGCTTTCTTCTCATCACTCGAGAAACCGCGACCAGACATCAGGAACAATTGACTGCTCTCCTTGCTACCACTCCACACAAGTTGTGCGATTCACAAAAACATTCTAATAGTGGATTAGCGATCGGTTTTCCTTTCGATTGGAAAAAGTCGCAGCAATTTCCGAGCCTGGTTCTCGTTGACTACTTTCCAGGTGCTTCTGTCTTTGACCACGTAGTCGCCGGCTACATCACTGGAGAGCCTGGGATAAACCTGAATGGACTCGGCATCGCTTGCAGTACCACCATGTAAATGTGCAAAGTTTTCCAAATATGAGATCGGTATCGTGCCATCATTTTGAGTAGCAACTTCAAGAAGATCCTGCGAAAGCAGAGCACTTCGGTCAGAACGGAAGAGTTCCAATCGATCTATAGCCGGTTTTCGGAATACCGCCGGTGGCTCGACTTTCTTAGATGAGGGATCGGTCGGCTTCCAGCGGGCGCTGAAGGCGGGTGCTGCAGGAGGTGTTTCGTCAAGCAGGCGCTCCAATTCCCAGTCAAGGTTCAGACGATGCGAAGTATCTCTCTGTTTTCGCGCAGCTTCAAAGCTCGAGACGACTGCTTCTCTCTCTTTAGGATTAAGTTTCGAACGCCAGAGCGGATCAGACATTCCGATGTTGAGAGGGGAGGTGGTATCAGCAACAGTATCGCTTATCAATTCCACTGGTCGTCCACGCAAACTCTGCACATACATGTCGGCAAGAAGCTCCGGCTTAATTCCCGTGGATGACCGAATTTCAGGACGAGACTTGAGAAGTTGCATAAAGAATTTTGCTAGCTCCACCTTTGGGGCGGATTCTTTAAATCCGGTCAGCTCACTGTAGTCACCAGACAAAACGTGCCGCTCGCCATCGCCAACGACGAAGGTTGATCCTTTCTCCGGATCAAATTTGAATTCAGCACTTTCAAGTCCGGCATAGCTATTCTCTCGCATCCACTTAGCCATTACTGGACCAACCTTCCCGGCATCCAGTTCGCGTTCGATACCAGGTTGTGGAGACAAAGGCCAAGTGCGACCACTGCGAGTCGAATTAATGAAGGTGTCACTCGATGGAGCATAAGGAGAAGAAGAGCGCCTTCTCGAGAAGAAGTCCTGGGGAGCAGTTGGATACCAACCATTTCCCGAAAGTGGGCTGCGCGTATAGGGTGTACTGGAGAGACCTGTTAGAGGAATAAACACCGGCATTGTTCGCGCATCAAGCTGCGCCTCCGACATTGGTCGATCCGGATTTAAAGCCCTGTGCATTTGTAATACGATCGCTTTCTTATCTTCGACCGAGCGGCCGAATAGATTGTATTCCGAATGCGTTTCTTGCAGGTAGCGGAAATACCGTCTGGCTTGACCAACATCTTCAACCGCGAGTGACTTCGTATCTGGTGGCTTTCGTTCATCTTGTTTTTCACCACTCGAAGAATAGGCATCCTGCCACAGGTCCAGGGCATGTCGTCTCTCGCGATCGCCACCATAGAAGACCATGTCTTCGAGAAGAGCCCGCGTCTCTCCTCGAATGGTGTCGGAGATCTTGCCATTAACATACATTTCTGCTACCACTTTGGTACCATCCGCAACATCTTGACGCGCAGCACTGTTAATAAGCATCCAGGCTGCGGCCAGCCGAACTCTGTCATTGTTATGATTGAGAGCTACATCCTTGAGCATCTCCCGCCTTGGATCAGGCTGATATGGAGCTAAAGGCTGATGTTTGAAGGTAGAGTACAGTGCTTCGATAACAACGCGACAATTCCCAGGTTGCTCTTCACTTAGCAATGCTTGCAGACGCTTCAGATCGGCGTTGATGGAACCTGCTAGCTTAGCTGAAGCACGATCGTACAAGCTGCCTGCTCCGCTGAACAGCGCGCGCGCTTCTTGATCGCTCATCACTCCATGTTCTCTCACCTTCAATCGATTCAGATCTGGAGTATCCATTTCATGAGATGGGGTCCAACGGGGTAGGGTCCGAGCACTATGCGCTTGCTCGGACTCGCTCCAGGAGGGGCGCCGATCTAGCTGAGACAACCCTGTCCAATCTGTCGGCGTCCGCACGCTATCAAACTCGCTAACGGACAAAGACGCTACCTGTGCCTGGACTCTCGCGTCGCCCAACTTGATTGACGACATGAGATCCCGGACTCGAACGTTGGAGGAGTTGAGTTTGCCCTGCGACTCTACAAGCTTGGCGACAATCAAATCAACGGCCTGCCCTTCTTGAATCTCAGTCAAAGCCGGTTCAGGGAAATCGTGAACAGGACCGTTATGATGTTCGGGGTTGTGGCTAGCACATTTCACGCCGCTGAACAATGCCGCCATGCGCGCAGCTTCGAAGTCTCCATCGGCCCTGTGCGGTCGAATACTGTTATAGTATTCTGCCCGAATAGCAGCGCTTAGCTGCGCGTTGCTCAGACCCGTAATCGCCATAATGGCTTCTTTCATCTCGCGCAAACTACCATCTTCTCGGATAGATTGCAGCCATGAGCGTGGTGCCCTTTCCAGGTAATTTATTGCCTTAGAATATTCGTTTGGTATTGCAAACGGTGGCAGCGCAGCCGGACCATCTTTTGCCACCATAACGTCTCTCAGAGTGTTATATGCAAACAGTTGATCGTCTAGATTGCCGTAACTCGCGATGTCGGACAATATAGTCATTGCTTCTTCGCGTCCAACTTCGTGGCTGGAGTGAACAGCTAACTGTGACAGTTTCCGAATTGCAGTCTCTCTGTCCAGCGGCATCGCACTCTGAGACATCATCCATGCTGATGCCAGAGCAACCCGCTCGTTATCATGATCTATCGCACCCAAGAGAAACTGTCGGCGAGGATCATCCTTCAACTTAATTGGCAAGTCGGCGTTAGCTGCGATTACTGTGCGTGCCAGGGTTTCTTGATTGATGGTATATAGCCTGGCTTTGGCGGACTCGAAATTAGCAAGCTCTGGCTCGGCGCTGACTCTATCCTTTTGTATGGCGCTAGCTTGGAGAACGTGCGCCGCTGCAAAACGAACTCGCTCGTCATCGGACTCGAGAGCCTGGAGAAGTTTTCCTCTGCGAGGATCGTCCTCAGCGGTGATTACAACAATCCTTCCATCAGCTGTATATGATTGTTTGACCAACGGATTTTTCTTGTCGATTAATATATCGAAGCTCTTGCTGTCGACCTCTATCTTAGATGCGGACATAGCGTTTTGCATCCGCTCGAGCATGACAGCTTGATCGCCCTCCGGTTTGGTGTGCGCCATCCAGGCAACGCCATGAACAAGTTGCTCCGGCGTCCGAATTTTGTCGGTCCCGTACTCGCGTTCTTTCATAGCAACCAGGATCTCACCTGCTTCTTTCTGAAAGATGCGCCTTCTTCCATATCCCGTTAACACATAGAGTTTGTCGCGGGCGTCAATCATCTCCTTGCTGTCTGGTGGCAGTCGTGATTGCGATAGCGCCTCTGCCGCAGCGAGCTGCACACGCTGTACATTGTGCCTGAGTGCACGGTGCAGGACAGCGACTCGAGGGTCTTCAGAACCACCGAGTGGATTTTCCAACTGTGATCGGTATATTTTGAAAGTGAGTTGTTCAAAGTTACGTTCTTGCTGATTTTCGACCAAGTGGCTCTCAATCGACTCAGCTTCAGCATCAAGTTGTTCTTGCAAAGCAGAATCCGCTGGAACAGGCACATGCTTGACACCAGTATCGGCGCTAAATGTGGTGCGCGAACCAGAGCCGGTTGCATTGTACCGATCTACCCTATCCTCGATATCAGATCTGGTTTTTACAGCCTTAGTCGACTCGTCACGGATCCAATCCACCCCATAATAGAGGTCTTCCACCACATCTCGAGCACGTTGTTTTACCTTCTCGATTCGACTGCCGCGAGCCGAGGGATCCAGCGCAGGATCACAACCACGCTCGTTCAATTCTTTGAAGCTTCCCAGATCGCGCAATTGGTAGAGTGAATCAATCAACGCGAGTTGGACCTTTTCACTAGATTGCCCAGCCGGCGGATCAAATCTGTAGTGTGGAGACTCCGGTCGAAGCGCGAGAGCCTCATGCTCCGCTTCTTTCGTCAATTGCGCGCGGAACAATGCAGCAGCTCGTTGCGGTGTGATGATAGTATTGTCCGTGGGTTGTGAACCGGATGGCGAACTCTTACCAGAATTTCGATCTGTCAGCGAATTTACTGCATCAATGAGATGCATGCGAGCCGGACCCGGCATATCGCTAGGCATGGAGTCAAAGGCCAGCACGACAGCAGCGCGCAACAGTCGCTTGTCTTTGACAACATCGCTCTTGTCCAGCGAGACTTCGGCCAGATTAGCAAGTTTTCTCGCTGCGAATGTTCGGAAAACCTCTTCATCCTCCTGTTTGATCAAGTTCTGATTTGCATCACGACAAAGGTGCAAGAGAGTGTGGATGGCCATCTGCTGATCACGTTGTGACAATAATTGGAAGTCACCCATCTCCTCCAACTGTTTGTCTCTGCCGACCTCCAGTTTGACTGACTCATACTCTTGACTGGTGCCAAATCCGAAAAAGGTCCTC
Source organism: Candidatus Obscuribacterales bacterium (assembly GCA_019746975.1). Taxonomy (GTDB): domain Bacteria; phylum Cyanobacteriota; class Vampirovibrionia; order Obscuribacterales; family Obscuribacteraceae; genus JADYXR01. The sequence continues at coordinate 31,733 of JAIERK010000232.1, read as the reverse complement.
GCCGACTTCCACTCCAACCATCCGCCTGAGTTAAAAACAGCTGTCGCCTGGTTGGCATCCGTCTTAATCGTGTGCTGATCGACGTACTGAAAGCGACTGTCTGAAAGCCACTCGTGGATCTCCTTTTCCGAAACATCCACGAAATCGACAGAGCGTAAATCGTTGACATAAGCACTAGATTCTATCTCTGCACGGAAAGTTGTAGGATCACCGTAAGAAAGAGACTCCTGGCCAATTTCGAACAAAGTAGCTACTGCGAGGGGATCAGTCTCAGTCCTGAGCAGGTGTTCGACATTTAAGTTTGGTAGCCCCCTCTTCGCCAAATCCACAGGCGACGCACGGAATACAGAGTTTTCCGTAATCGAACTCAAAGCCTGAATCGCACGAGCACGCACATACGGGTCTTTAACTTCGGCTCCGAGCAAGTTGGCGATTTTTATGACATTAGAATCGCGCAAACCTGGTCCGAACTTTTCCAGTCCTTGAATAGCCGCGACACGCATGGGATTGAATTGACCCCAGCCTTCCCGCGTCATCAGCATCTCTTGCAATGACTGCTCCACCATCTGTCGTTCTTCCTGGTACTGCGACTGGTGCTCATGGCTGTCACTATAATTGATACCAGGAAAAATCTTTCCGAGATTTTCGACAACCTGGATTTTTGCCACGTAAGCATCGGTGTTACCTCTACGAGCAGTCTCACTCTCAACGCGACTGTCGAAGCCAATCTCCATAATGGCGCTCGACGCCGATCGCAACCTGGACCTCTGTTCCTGGTCGAGCAGATTTCTGCGCTCTGCAAGCATTAGGACCGCTTCCACCGTGAGATTGATATCGGGTTTTTCGCTGTGCAATCGCTGTGCAGACGTCCATTTCTCATCCGGCATCTCGAGCGTTGAGGCGAGTGCAACGTTAATTGCCTGGGTGTAGTTACCTTCCCCAACGCCACCTTCCAGGTAAGACAGCGCTCGGGCAGCACGAACTTTCTCTTTTCGCAGAGCATCAAACTCTTTGACAGAATCCCTTTCGGAATATTGGTAAGGAGGTATCGGCAATTCGAGTGTTTTCTTCAGATCAGCGATAAGGTCATCGTGGAATTTTCCGGACTCCGCGCTGCCATCAAAACTATCAAGCAAATTGCCTTGAAAGGTGAGAATGCCGCCATCCAATTGCACTTCATGCTGATACAACAATGCCGCCGCAAGCGCTCTCACATCAGCACTTTCGTGTTGCTTGGCAATAGACCCGATGAACTTCTCTAAGTGCTCTTCGGATAGACCAAAACTGTCGGCTTCTTTCTGAGCTCTCTGCTCTACGGTCATGGCAGGATCAGCCTCTTCAATGTGTTTGAGCATAAGCGCTCCAGCCAGTTGCTTCATCGCTTTCTCTTGAATAGACCGGTCAGATTTTTTGTTGTTAACGACGTCAAAAAGGGTCCCTGCATAACGTCCGGCCGGCATCGCACCGGCGCGGAATAGGGCGTCAGCAGCAACAATCTGAGTAGGTGGAGAAGACGCATCGAGGGCAGCGTCTCTTAGAACGCGAATGACGTCCTGTATAGTGACCTTTTGCTCCACCTTTTCGGCTGGAAGAACATGAATGTCTATTCCGGCCATCGACTTTGCAGCAGTGACCGAGGCGTCAGTGAAACGCTTCAATACCCCGTCAGTACTGCTCGACTCGACATGGACATCCTCTTCTTCCTGAACCTTCCCAACCCGCATTGTCGGAAGACCCGGCTTGTGCAGAAATGATGACACACCAACACGGGCTTCCCGTTTGACCAGCACACCATCTGCAGGCAACTTTCCGTCCTGCTGCGCGAGGTAGAGAAGGCTTATGGCAGCAGCGACTCTTTCATTACTATTTGTGGAGACCTCAGGTTTAAGATCACCTGGTCTTATCCGTTGAGCAGAAGCGCTCTTGAGCGGCACCCACTGTCCAGCATACTGTTGATCGCGCCACTCAGTCAGAGCGTCAGCACTCGGGTGAAACATCTTCAGATACTGGGACGCTCGGTCGGATTGCTGGTCCACAGTCAACGCGTTGAGACACTCAGCGAAGATACGGCGGACATCGGTATCATTAATAGTGTCACCGTACAGGGCGAACACTTTCTCGGCTGATTGAACAACATCATCAGTCGCGCCGGTCGCGATCGGTTTTTGCATCAGCTCGCTATCTAGCGGTGAGCCTCTGTCCTTTAATCCACGCTCCAAATATCGCGCTGGATTCTGACCTCGCATTCGCTCTATGTGATGCGTGGCTTCCGTACCCATAAGCGGCAACCACACACCATCGGCTGCACCAAAGACGTATCTAATTGCCGATTCGGTGCGCCTCATCGTATTGGACGCTTCTATAATCTTCGCAACCTCGGCGGCTTTAGCAGATTCAAACAAGAGCTTGCCGCCATTGACCATTGCAAGTCCCTGTCGACCCAGCCCTTGGGTGACATCCGCGATCATGATGACGTGACGAGCCGTTCGAACAGCCTCGCCGGTAACACCCATTTGCCGGAATGCAGGATCGAGCAGGCCGCCGACACCCAGCATGATCCGACCACCATTGACTAATGCCATCGTGGTTGACTTGGCCGCCAGCGAGGCGCCTAAACTCATCCCCCCTGTGGCAATCATGCCGAAATCGAGTGCGGCACTGCCAAACTTCGAACCGTGATGGAAAAAAGCCTGTATTGCCTGGAACTCTCTCAGCCTATCAGCCCGAATCAACTGCTCTCGTCCGGTCTGTCCTTGAGCAATGATGTACTGATCGAATTTCAGTTGGCGACTGTCAACGGAGTCCGCCTGGTGAGTACCAAACCAGTGTTGGTAGTTGAGCGCATGATCCTGGTAATAAGTTTTACGGGACTGAACATTTACGTACTCACCATCCTCAGAAACACTGAACTTTTGATTGATATAGTCAAACGGTTTTTCAACTGCAATGTCCTTGCTTCTAGCGAACAGCTCTTTGACTTTCTCTGGCGGCACTTCTTGACCGTAGGGAAGACGACTTTCGCCGGCTCCATTCGGATTGGCCTGATAGAAAAACGTCGCGCCATCTATGCCGCGTTTAATCATCAGATTGTTGTCAGGATCGAAGACGGCCACCGGTCCGTTCGAATCCTCGACATATGCAATATCTCCATCTCCTTTGACGCCGACAACGCCCTTCTCATGCAGGTCCATGTAGCGAATGAATTCGCCTCTCATGTACTCATCCATGGCTTGATCTACCGGACCTCGATTTTCAAAGAGCCAGTCCTTCAGGTCTTGTATCGGCTTGTCGTTGACAGAAGTACCAACTAGATGCTCAGGCAGGATCAATTTCAACTCAGTAACTCTTTTTCGCGCTTGATCAAAATGAAATCCGCCGGGCACAGTCAGCTTTTGCAAATCCTTAAAGGCCTTCTCTGGATCAAAGTCGCCCTTGACGTTGTCTAGCGATTGCATGGCCTCAACGGTATTTCTAACCTGGAGAGTTAGATTCAGGACTTCACGTAATCGTCGGTTGTACGCTTCGAGATCTTTGTCAGCCACCTTATCTGGTGCCCAACCAGGCTTACGGATATGAAGATAGTCGGAGAGGAATTTGTACTGATTGTTAGCATCGATACGACTACGGGAATTCGCTATTCGGACCTGATTGGCATATAGCCAATCAAAGCTGTTCGACATCTTGTCCAGGCTCGATGAATCAGGGATGCCGTTAGGCTCGAAGAGCAAACTAGACTTGAGATGTCCCGACGCAGCCATCTTGCGAAACTGCTCAACATCCAATTGCCCATCTTTGATGAGACTAGATATGGTATCAGGATGAGCAGGAATTCCTTCATCCGGACGTTCTGGATCGGTGCCGATCCTGACGATGCCGAGCGGGTCTCCTGGCCCCATCGAGAGCTTGAGCTCATGGAGAATATCGTGCGATTCAACAACTGCTGTATTGAGGAATTGGTTAACATCCCTGTAAATCGATTCAGTACCTTTGAACTTCGTAAATTCGCCAAACCCCGGCACATCTCGTTCTAACTTCATTACGATCTGCAACTCGGCTGGCGTCATGTGGACGAAGTCTCTGCATAAGATCTTGTCGGAAAGAACCTGATGATCGACCGGTTGGTTAAAAGCGGGATTAATCGGCAGACGGCCGAAAAGGTCATTCAATTCGGGAAAAACAGACTTCAGCTTTGTTCGATTCCGATCGCCCTCAGTCGTAGCTACTTCTCGAGGAAGCTTTTCAATAATCGACACCACATCCGATGCCGCTTTCGCAGCCGCGGTATCGCTCGGCATTGTCTCCGAAAAGTCTGCTCGTTGCTCCAACTCCTGTCCAAATTTCGAGGGACTCTGTGTAGTGCTACTGGATGGAACTGCAGCACTTGACTTAGAGCGCTTGTCCGTCGAATCCACTCGAGGCTGAGTTACTTTCGGTTGAGAGGTTCTATCGGCTGATGCCGTCGAAGGCTCCGGTTGTCTTACCTCAATGGCTGTATCATTCGGTGGAGCAGTCTTGTCCGCCGCATCAGTCAAGGCATCCACCGCCACAAATTCCGGTGTAGACGGTTGAGATGGAGCCAGACCAAAATTCTGAGTTTTTATTGGCGCTTCGTCGCCCTCATAAACCGGCTGTTCATCAGCCATCCTCTGAGCCGCCACTCGGGCGAACCGCGGGCTATACGCGCCACCTAACTCCTCAAACAGTGCGCACGCTACCGCGTCGCTCAGCACACCAGGCGCCTTCGCCTCTATACTGAACAAATTGTGCGGGTCTATCCTGTGCGATGGCGTCCATCGAGGGAGTGTCCGAGCCGCCTGGTGCGACTTGCACCAGGTGGGGCTTCGGTCTGTACTCGCTAACACAGACCAATCGCTCAGACCTTGGTCGGCCAGAAGCCTGCCGTCTTCGAACAACCCGACGAAGTCTTTCAAGGCCGATTCGAATCGCTCAACGGGTGAGCCAATGTCTCTAACTCTCACGTTCGGCACCGGAGTCCTCGAGACTTGTCGCTCGTCGGCAATCAGCTTGCTGACGATGGTTTGAAGGGTTTTCGCTTCCTGGGCTTCTGTCAAGACTGGTTCAGAGAAAGAGCCTATACTTTTATCGTCAGGTCTATGGGTAGCGCACTTAACCCCTCTAGAGAGTGTCGTAGCGGCAGAGAGGTCCTGTTCGCCAGACTGGCGACTCCGAACGTTAGATTGGAATTCCGACCTGATTGCCTTATCGAGCTGCTCCTTGTCCAAGCCGGTTATCGCCATGATCGCATTTTTCAAATCCGTAGGCGAACCATCTTCGAAAATCGTGAGCAACGAGGTCCGTTGTGCTCGTTCAAAATAGTTAATCGCCGACGAGTACTCATTTGGTATTGAAAACGGTGGCACAGCGGAGGGTCCATCCTTCGCAACCATGACATCCTTTAGCGCGTTGTATGCAAACAACTGATCTTCGAGATTGCCATAATTAGTGATGTCTGACAGAATGGTTAACGCCTCTTCACGTCCGACTTCGTGACTCGAGTGCACGGCAAGAACAGCAAGTTTTTTCATTGCCGCCTCTCGGTCGTCTGAAAGCGAACTCTGAGCCATGATCCAGGCTGACGCGAGCTCTATCCGTTCGTTGCCATGATCGAGACTGCCAATTAGGAAATCTCGACGCGGGTCATTCTTAGAAGTGATTGGAGAATCGAAATTCGCAATAATAATCGCTCTTGCCAGAGATTCTTGATTGGCGGTGCCAAGACTTTCTCGAGCGGATTCCAGCTCCTTGAGAGGACCTTCAGCACTCGCTCTGTCCCCTTCGACAATACTAGTGCGCAGAACTTGAGCTGCAGCAAATCGAACCCTTACATCGGAAGATTCAAGCGCCTTATTAAGTTGGGCCCGCCTTGGGTCGTCTTGAGTCGTAATCGGAACTATCAGACCGGCAGCGTTGTACGAGTCTTTGACCAGAGCGTTTTTCTTCTCGATTAAGGCGTCAAAACTCTTATCGTCTTCCTTCCTCGACTCGGTCGTTGCGCTTTGCATGATCTTGAGCATCTCTGCCGGTCCACCGCCCGGTCTGGCCGTGTGCGCCATCCATGCTACGCCATGAATCAACTGATCGGGTGTGCGAATTTTATCGGTGCCGTATTCTCGCTCTTTCAAAGCGACAAGTAGTTCGCCGGCCTCCTTCTGGAAGATACTTCTCTGTCCAAACTTGGTTAGCTCATACAGCGTGTTCCGAACATCAATCATTTCAGGGGATTTTGGCGGCAATGCCGATTCGGAAAGAGCGTTCGCGGCGGCTAACCGAACTCTTTCAACTTTGTGATCGAGCGCTTGTTGCAAAACGCCAACCCTCGGATCGTCAGTAACCCCAATTCGATATTCCTGCTGGGACCTGAAAATCGTTCTCGTGAGCGGTTCGAAGTTGCGCTCCTGCTGGTCGACGAGCAGCTGATTCTGGATAGCCACCGCATCGTTCGTCAAATTCGAGCGCACGGCCGACTCATCCGGAATTTCGGAATTATCGGGAGCGGAAGCACCGCCATCAATACTGCTATCGGTGCGTGCACCATATTCGGTATCTTTGCCTCTTTTTTGTGAGGAAACACCATATCCGGTATTAGCATTAGTGCTATCTCCTTGACCTTTCTTGTGGGAATCCTCTCGAAGCCACTCGACTCCGTAATAAAGATCTTCAAAAACTTCCCGGGCTCGATTTCTAACTGAATCGATGCGACTGCCGCGCTGCGTCGGACCGGCTCCAATCCCAGGCGTCGAACCTCGCTCTCTCAACTCCTTGTAACAGCCCAGATCGCGAAAGCGATAGAGTGAGTCTATCAATTCTAATTGAACCTTTTCGCTGTACTTTCCAGCTGTCGGATCGAATCGATAAGCCGGAGCATCAGTTCGAAGAGCAATAGCTTCATTCTGGGCTTCTTTGGTTAGTCGCGCTCTAAACAGTGCGGCAGCTCTCTGCGGGGTGATGACAGTGTAGTCGGATGGTTGATCGCCGGACTTGAGATCTCGACCAAAGTCACGATCGGTCAGAGAGTTGACAGCTTTGACGAGTTCCATGCGAGCTTCACCCGGCATGTCGCTCGGCATTGAGGTAAACGCCATAACCACTGCGGCGCGCAGCAGGCGTTTATCCTTAACAACGTCGTTATTCGCAGAAGAAATCTCAGCTAACTGTGAAAGCTTCTTTGCAGCAAAGGTACGGAAGAGTGCTTCGTCGTCCTGCCTGATTAGATTTTGACCGGCATCTCTGCAAAGATGCAACAAGGTATGAATGGCCATTTGCTGATCGCTATCCGACAGTTGCTGAAAGTCTGTAATCTCCTTCAACTGTTGATCTCTATCGAGCTCCAGCTTGAGACCTTCAAACTCTTTGCTGGTACCGTAACCGAAAAAGGCACGCACCGAGTTCCATCCCAACCATCCACCAGAATTGTATTTTTCAGAAGCACGATTAGCATCTTCTGCGATCGTGTGCTGATCCAAGTATTGGAATCGGCTATTGATCAACCAGGAGCGAATATCCTTTTCGTTAACATCGACAAAGTCAACCGCCCGCAAATCGCTCACATAGGTGCTGTCCTCTATCTGCGCCTGGAAGGACGCTGGATCTCTGTATGAGAGCGACTCTCTAGCAATTTCAAGCAAGGTTGCCTGTGCCACGGGATCTAAGTCGGTTTGAAGCAAGTGCTCCACATTCAAGTCAGGCAGACCTTCCTTAGCGAGCTGCTCCGGAGATTTGCGAAAAATTGACTTGTCCGTCATGGCATTCAAAGCTTGAATCGCACGTATTCGGACCTGCTGGTCCTCATTTTGTGAAGGATCCAACCTCCCGGCAATTGCTCGAATGTTGGCGTCATTAAGGCCTGGACCGAAAGTTTTTAGACCATCAACAGCGGCTCCCCTCATCTCAGCATCCTTGCCCCAGCCATGTGAAGAGATCAACAGCTCGCGCAGAATTTGCTCAGCAACCTGTTTTTGGTCCTGGTACTGCAAGTGGTGGTCGGTACTCTCGTTACTCTTGAAGCCAGAATATAACTTGCTGAGATTCTCGATCAAGAGCATCTTCGAGTGCCGTGCATCGGCATTACCCTGCTGGGCATTATAACTCTCGGCTCGATCATCAAAGTCGATGTCTAACAGCGCATTGGAAGAGGTACGAAGAACACTTCTTTGCTCTTCGCTCAGCACTCTTGCCCTCTCGATAAGCATCATAGTAGCATCGGTGGTCGCCTTAATGTCAGGCTTTTCACTGTGTTGACGCAGAGCAGAAGTCCATCCCGAATCGTCAAACTGAATGGTCGATAGCAAAGCCTGATTGATTGCCTGCGTGGCGTCAACTGAACCACTTTCGAGATACGATAGCGCCTTTGCTGCACAAATCTTCTCCCTGCGCCTGGCATCGAACTCAGCCAGCGAATCCTTATCGGAATAGTCAAAGCTCGGCAAGGGAACTTCAAGAGACTTCTTCAAATCGGTGACCAGACGATCGTGAAATGTCCCTGGCACTGATGCAGCATTGAAAGAGTCCAGAGAAATCGGACGATCGTTTACTCCAACACTGGTCAGCTGTATATCATGTCTGTAAATCAATGCCACCGCTAGAGCGCGCGTATCAGGGTCATTGTGTTGACTGGCTATGCTCGCGAGCTGACCCTTCAACTGTTCTTCCGACAGATCATCGAAAGCTGATGATTCAGCACTGATTTCCTTACCGTCTTTGGTCCCACTGCAGGAGATGTGCTTGCCCATCAAAGCATCAGATACTCGATGCATCGCTTGCTCACGAGCTGACTGATCAGTGGTTTTGTTGCTGACGATATCAATCAAGACAATCGCATACCGATCTCGTGCGATTTCGAAAAGTGTATCGATAGGATTGACAGACTCAGCCCTATCAGTCGCTTCACTTACTGTTTCATCAGCCGGATTCGACTCTGTCGCTTTACCTGACTCAGGCATGTCGAATGAGACTGAGGGGAGTCCGCCGACTTCTCCGCGCGAACCTTTTGCTCCGCTAATCTGTTGTAGGGTAACATCGTCCAGATCGTTAGACAAAAGCTCACCCGCACGGTCTTCGAAACTCCCTTCTTCCGTGTCCAAACGATCGTTGACGTCTTCGTCGAGCAGCATCTCCACCATGGGTTGAGGCGGTGCAGGCTTAACATCCGGATCGGATGCAGGTCCTTGTTTGTTATTCTTTTCACCACCCATGGTATTGCTACTCCCATTGCAATCCAATCAGTTTTTCCGCAGATTATTCGCCAATTCTGAAAGTCTTAACCTCCTGGTCTTAATCGCTCATACTCGAGAGGCTCGTACTCCAACTCTGGAGCGAATGCGTTGAAAAGCAAGAGCACACCAGTGATTACACCACCCTTGCCCATTATCTCCTTGAAGGCGTTCTTCGGTGCCGCTTTCAGCGAGTGAAGCTTACCGTCGCAAAATCGTACCCCGGCTTCCCTCATCGCCACTCTATCGCCCGTGCCGGAGACCTCGCCAACCTTGGCATCGTATTCCCTTTTCAGTGTTGCCAGCTCTTGCATCCCCTTGAGCCGTTCCGTCTCCTGTCTCGCGAGTACCTTATCATTCGCGGCATCAGCAGTTTTTACCTTGTCTTTCGCCAGGGCGATCTTTTTGTCAAGTTCCTGGGCATTCAAGCGTTCGAGTTTGATATCAAGCATTTCGGACGTAATATCGAGCAAACGCATTGGCTTAGCAGTGACGACACCATCCTTCGCGATAAAGCGAACGGTCACGCAAATATCGCCTAGATGCCGACCGCGAACTTGCAGTCCCTCAATCTGACTGTGTCGTTCACCCGTGTCGACATCTTGGGCGGTGCGAGTATGGCGTTGCTGAGATGCATTCGCATCCTCTCCGGCGATTGGCAACTTCAGTTGCTCCATCATGGTCTCTAGATTGCTGTTAACGGCTGTGACTCTGCTTTCAAGTCTGTTCGGATTATTGAGATAGACCCCGAACTCCCGAAGTGATTCTTTATGCTCGAGCAAAGTCAGAATGTTCTTTGCGAAATTTCGAACCTTAGGATTTTCGCTTCGGCTCCAGCTTTCGATGGCTGTCTTGTGTTTGTTATCAGTGATCTTGACCTCGCGCAGAATCGATTCCATGAACGCCTCGTTCATCATCACTTCTGCTACTCTTCTGCCATTTTCATTGCGACTCAAGGGCTCGGCCGTACCGCTCGCGCGGCTGTCTGTAGCATCTCTCGGCACGAGCGCATCGCCTGCCGAACGAGCTGCTGCTGCCTCGCGATCAGTCGCATCTTTGCGCGGAGGTCTGTCGCCATGCTCGTATCTTTCGATCTGTTTAACATAATCGAGCTCGGCTAGTTCACCGACAGCCAGAAATTGCGGCTTCTTGACCTCAAAAAAGTCTGAAGTGACACTACTACCAGTGGATTCTGCAATTTTTGCCCTTGCCACCTCGAGATCACTTTCGTTGATGATATCGCGCTCCAAGAGCCACTCGACTGCTCGGCAGCTCGTAGACGTATCACGAAGATATCGGAGTAGACCGGTTTCTGGATTGACAACTACGTCTTTCAATTGCTGCTTTAGCCGAGGAGCGGATTCGCTATCCGGTCCAGCATCGACGTACTGATTCCATAAGTCCAAGATATCCGTCTGTCTGGCATTGACTTTCATGGCATTGGTGGGCGCAGTCGGCAGTTCTGAAGAGCCAGAAGAACCAAGCTCTCTCGTAACCAGCTTGCCTGTCTCCTGCCGTCTTCGCTGTTGAATTTCCCATGGGCTGAAGGGATAGTCACGAACTGATAGTACACCGACAGCATCGTTGTGCGTGTGCTCGAACATATGGCGTACTTCCGGCAGCTGATCGAGCACAGGAGTGATACGCACTGTAGGGGTAGCCACCTCTCGGGGCTCACTGACCGACTTCGTGCGGCTGACCGCATGTCGTTTGGCTGCACTCGCACGCGCCTCTGGTGTCAACGATTCGATTTCCATTTTCCCTTTTATGCGCAAGTACTCCTCATGCACAAAGGCCCTCGCATCTGGTGCCGCAATGTTGTCGGACACGGCAGAGCAACCGCGGCTGGAATTGACCGTCATGAAATTAATTGCCTCGAGCTGCACCTCGCGGACAAATCGCTCGTATCCCTCGGCACGCATTTTCGAATCAAGATCCAATGATGCCGGCTTTTCGCTCAGCAACGTCCTGAGCAGACTGTCCGGGACCTCATGAGGCTTGTAGTAATTTCTGACCGACTCGGCTGCCGTCAAGTCTATATGTTCGTAAGGAGAAGTGCCGGCGTAGCGCCGCACCATATCCTTGAGTGCCCGAACTCCTTCGGCTTGCACCTTGCGATCCTGCGGAGATGCTTCAGGATTATAGAGTCGCGGACGATCACCTATCTCCATTCCAATGGATCTTCTGCCACCAATCCCTATCTCACGAACACAATCTTCTGCAACCAAGCGTTGAATATCTCGTCGGTTCTGTCGGGATTCGTTGACCAGACTCACAACGCCTTGTTCTTTCAGATCTCGGACACGGTGACCGACTTCGTGCATGAGATTCGTCGAAGGAGAGGTTGAGTAAACATCGAGGGAAATCAAATCTACGGATGATTCGTATGTGGCGTTAGCGGTATCGCAGAATCCGAGTCGAACTTGTCGATTACCACCATCGGCGACACCAGGTTTCGGTGCCATCAATCCTTTCGTTCCTACAAGTGGAGCCTGTTCCACGACTAATCGAGGTACCCGCAGTTGACCTGACCGCAGCTTTTCGACTACATCGATCGCGACAGCTTCCCGCGAGCGCGGCTCCGTCACATTCGCGGTTACCTGAGCCGCCAACTCAGATTTGATCTGCCTTCTGATCGTCTCTGCCACGCGAGGGTCGAGGTTTCTTAAAGCAGCCTGTACTTCGACAGTGAAAAATCTATGCTGGTCACTCCCCAGGAGTTGTGCAAACGAATCGAGTGAGCCGGCTTCGACGGTAAATGTACCCGCCTGTCTCGTCAGCGAAAGTTGCACGAAGTCCAAAATCTCTTGACGAACTTTCGGTTCGGCAACCTTGAGTGCGGCTTTGACCTCGTGAGAATTTTGAACTTCAGGAGAATCAGCGCCATACAGTTCCATGCCGCCTCTACTTCTGTTCAGACGGTAGATGGCGTCATCGACCGCTTCTCGCACGGGCTTCATCGCCTCATTGTAGCGTTCGTCGAATCTGGTTTTACTCTGCGCAGCATCGCCAGCAGAGCGTTTTTCGAGACGTTCACCGACATCCGGAGGAGGCTCGACTACGGTATCACCATTGGTGCCATCAGCAGTTTCGGACGCCCTGGAAGCGCCAGTCTCCCGCTTACTCTCGCCGCCCTGACTTTTCGACGGCGGAAGATTATCACTTTTGGCGGAGTCGCGGGCTTCTTTTGCGGTACCACCAGCGCCTTCTTTGCCATCTGCTGGGGCTTCGGACCGAGAGACTTCGCGCTGCTCGGATAAGGCACGATAGCGGTTGCGCATTTTCATAGCCGCTCTCAGCCCAAGCCCGACCCCAAATGCGAAGAGTCCGATGGTCGTTATCGTATCAACCACATAGGGTTTTACCGGCTTATCTTCGGTGTCGAACTTAGCAGGGAACTGAAGATCCTTGTATTCGACCTTCGTCGAGGCTGACTGAGAAGCCTTATCCGTTGGTTCCTCGCCAGAATTTTCTGCAGGCTGGTTTGCATAATGCGCTTTGAGAGCACCTCTTCTACACTCTTTGAATTCATTAGATAGTCCGATCGCGGGATGTTCGCGCAAACAAGAAGCTATTTCATCCTGCGCTGCCACGAACAGCTCCATTTTGCCACTCGCGATCTTGGCGAATGCGCAATCGATGATGGCAGCGGAGTTGCAACTTGACGCTTCCTGACAGCGTGAGAACGAAGTCTTGGATTTTCCATCGAGGTCCAATCGCTGAGCCGACAACTCATCAATATCGCCGCCGCTATGGGCAACAAAAGCAGTCTTCGCATCATGCTTAAGGGATTGAATGAATAGTTCGACTCGCTCCTTCTGAGCAAGATCGAGCTCGACACCGGCTCGTCGCTTCGCCTGATCAAAAATGGGAAGCGCACCGTCTATGCCACCGTCGAAGAATTTATCGCTCGCCTCTTGGAGAAGCTCGGGTGCTGACTTTACTTCGAGACCACCTGCGACTGCGGTATTGACATCGTCGGCGGTTACAGTACCTCTCGATGCACTAGAACTTACATCTTCCGTTCGCAAAGAACTATTCCAAACCGGCAGCCCTCGTGCGACTCGAATAGCCACCATCTCAGACAACGCGCGATTTAGCGTATCTCGAAACCCCTGATCGATGGTCAACTCCGGATTGTCCTTCACCAGGCGAGCAAGTTGCTTTTCTCCTTCTTCAACATTGGCATCGACTCCGCTTGCCACAAGATAACAACCACGAGAGATTTTCAGATCACGTGATTTGTAAGGGAGGGCATCAAAACGCCGTTCTTCCTCGCGCTCTGCGAAAAAAGCCGTCCCTTCCAACTCCCTGACCACCGCAGCGTCAACTTTGCAAGAACCGGGATCATGAGCAGCAAGTCGATCCGTTGCCAGGAACGATTGTAGCTGAGACGAGGTAAGTAGGTCAGACTTCGAAAAATACTCGTGGTCTGCGGATTTAATGAGAGCATTGAGTTTTTCGAATGATGCTGGGAAGAGTGCATCATACAGTTTGAACTTCTTCTTCAGCGCGGAGGCATCGCCCGTATCAAGTCCGCCCGTCTGCTCTGACGATTCCAGCTCGGATCCCACGTGCACTGCTGCCGGTCGGGAATCAGACTGGGTCAGGTCTATCCCTGCGGGATTTCCATCTTTCTTTCGACCGGCCGCCTGGTCGAGCGGCTGCATCGCATCTTCGGCATCCTCGAAGAGGTTCTGGCCAGTCTTCTCTGACTCATCTTCCTGGCTGTCAAGCAAAGCCGAGTCTCCCGGTACGAAAGCACCGAAAAGCTCATCACTCGGCTTCTGCACAGCACCAGCACCTCTAGGCCGCTGCTGACCTTCCTCACCCATGTCTGGGGCAACCCTCAATTTCTCCGCTACAACTTATATGCCCATCCGGGGCATTTTGGACGCGGAAATCCCAATTCCGACGCAATATCAAAAGAAAAACTTTTGATTTTTGGGGTGCTCGGGTCGGTCACGTGACTATCCGACCAAACACGCTGCGGTGAACTGCACATCAAGGCTCTTGCGAAAGCCATCCGGGAGCTTGCTCAAAGGCGAAGAGCTCAGGCTCGCCCAGAACGATAGTCTCATCGCAAGCAAACGACCCGCTCATTTCAATTTGCGAACCCGTCGACAGTTTCGTCATCGCCGCACAAAATTGCCTTATCATGCCCGCAATCGCAGGCGCCAAGACTGACTGAGCTGTCAAAATTGTGTGGACAATAGAGGCTGTAAGAGCAGACGCAATTCGCAGATTCATTACGCGTGTCCTTCAGCTAACCCCACTTTTTGCTCTACCACATAAGCACGTTACTAAAACTCCACTACATTAAGGACCGCAGCGCCGAAGGCGCTCATGACGAGCAGATTCACACCGTTGTCACTCAGAACTGTAGGGATAGACTGCTTTGTCTCGGCCATAGGAGGGTAGATCTTACTTAGTGCGTTTACGCTGGTGTCATGGCAGGAATCATGAGTAAAACTATTCTCCGTGGGTTACTCGTTGGAGGTCTAATCGGCATAGGCAACGCGATGTCGCTACCGGTCCTGGCGGACAACGCGGCTACCGTTGCAGCGTCAGGCAGCGACACCACACGCAGTACCAGCAAGAATCCTTCCATTATAGATAATGCCGTATCCGCCGACGTGGGCTCGACAGCTACTTCTTCAAGCGCTCCATCTCCCTCGAACAGAATCGATTTTGATGAAGCAAGACTTTCGCTTTATACTTTCAGTGACGGGCGCTTCCAAATGAAGCTGCCCGGAACGCCGAACAGCAACTCGAGAATCCACAAGGGCATCACGTTCAGGCAGTACAACTACGATGAACCACAAGGTAGTTACAAGGTCGGTTACGCAGTGCTGCAATACCCAGTCCGACTAGCGGCTCAAGATAAAGTCATAACCGATTTGATAAAGAACATCGCTGTCTCGTCAAAAGGAAAAGCTAGTAATCTGATCTCGTGCCCATGGGACGGTTATGCAGGACGGCAGATCGAAATGGAACTCCCCGGCGGAAAGAACTCTCGATTGCGAGTAATACTGGTGAGACGCTATCTGTATCTCGTCGAAGCCGTGGGCACAAAAGCCTGGTTAGAATCGCAAGCAGCTAAAGACGTGGTCGATTCACTGGTCATTCGGCCTGAACTTACAGCCGTTGAACAACGAACGCTACAGAACCAGGAGTTATCGAAAGAGGCGCATCGCTTGGAGAACGATGCAGAAAGCGCGATTCGTAATTCGCGTCCGACTCCCGATAACGATGCGGAGAAGTGATTCGCCGACACAGCAAATATCGACGAAGATAAGCCAGTCGTTGCAACGAAACACACGATTTGCTCACGTAGCTAATACATGAAGATAACCAGTTTAGTGCTCGTGATCACAGCAAGTGTGTTCTTCTACCTTTGCGTCTACATCATGCAATGAGGTCGTGAATTTCTCGTCGGCGACGAACAGCATCGAGCTGCCTGCACGGATAATCTTAACGGCATCACCCTTCTTGAATTCGGCGTCGCCGTCTTCTGCGCGAGCGCTAAAGTTAAGGCGAGACGCACCCGCCACGACAACGACCTCTCCGACACCACCCTTTTTGATGGTAGCGCAAACCTCTGCCGACACCCCTATCAAATCATCAGGTTTGACCAGCTCTTTTGACCCTTCCATGCGCTTACCCAGCCAGCTAGCCAGATCTAGCACTCCATCTGCAATCTCCACCGCTTTCTTAAAGTAGATAGACATGCTTCAACCTCCCAGAAAAGGACTTCAGATGATTTGAATTGTCGACGCCGCTCATGCAGTTTTATCCAACTCAAATGTCATCTTAATTGTTTGTTCAATCCTATCTTGACATCCATTCGATCAAATTGATTCTCATGAAATATTCGTTTTTTACTATCAGGAAATCTAAGGCGGCGTCTTAAGATCGCCAGAAGTTAATCCGCTAAACAGACGGTTTGACACCCAGCCGGGGAATATCTGATCTGCTCGCCGAACACTGGGTAATCGCTTCAGGTGATTACGGAAGAGAACTGCTTTATTGTCGTCTTAAGAAGGATTTGATCTCGATGACTAGCCAAAATTCACTCAGCGCTGAAAAGAATAGATTGCAGCAAGCCCGTGACAACAAGCTCCAGTGGAAGAGATGGGGTCCTTACCTGAGTGAGCGCCAATGGGGAACTGTCCGCGAGGATTACAGCACAGATGGTGACGCCTGGCAGCACTTTACTCACGATCAATCCAGGTCCAGAGCGTATCGGTGGGGAGAGGACGGCATTGGTGGGATCAGCGATGATCATCAGCTGCTTTGCTTTTCATTGGCAATGTGGAATGGCAACGACCCAATCCTCAAGGAACGACTTTTCGGTCTAACCAATAGCGAAGGCAACCATGGTGAAGACGGCAAGGAATATTACTTCTACATAGACAGCACTCCTACGCATTCGTACATGAAGTATCTGTACAAGTATCCGCAGAGAGCGTTTCCATATGAGCAGCTAATAGCTGGTAACCGCGGTCGCAGCCGAGAAGAGCTTGAATACGAACTGCTCGATACGGGTGTTTTTGATGATGACAGATATTTCGATGTATTCGCAGAATACGCGAAGGAAGGTCCGGACGATCTGCTGATCAAGATAACCGCGTTTAATCGCGGACCAGAGACAGCAGATATAGAGCTGCTTCCCACTCTTTTGTTTCGCAATACCTGGACCTGGCAAGAAGGCGCGACCAAGCCCATCATGCAAGCGCTGCACGTCAAAGGACATTCCGCAGCTGTTGCGCGACATACAGACGACACATACCTGGATCAACTGCCGGAGTATTACATTTATTTTGACAACGAAGTCCCTCTGTTATTTACAGAGAATGAAACCAACAATCAAAGACTTTTTGGTGGAGAGAATTCCTCTCCATACGTGAAAGATGGTATCAACAACTTTGTGGTCAACAAGCAACTCGACGCAGTAAATCCAGCAAAAGTCGGAACGAAGCTGTCTGCGCACTATAAGCTCAGCATCGCGGCTGGTGACTCGAAGAGCATTTGTATTCGACTAGGAGTGAAGAAGTCAGACGAGCCGATGAAGTACTTCGACACTATCATGGACTCGCGTCGAGCTGAAGCTGACGAATTCTATCAGGAGATCACACCTCCAGAGTTGCAAAAAAACAAAGAGAAAGCCTCCGTGATGCGCTCGGCCCTTGGCGGGATGCTCTGGAGCAAGCAGTACTTCTATTACGACGTGGATCAATGGCTTCGGGAGCACAATGCTGGGCCGCTCGCCGGGCATCAGGGCACCACGGTTCGCAACCGTGCTTGGTTTCACATGTATAACAATGATATTATTTCCATGCCGGACAAATGGGAGTATCCCTGGTTCGCGGCATGGGATCTGGCATTTCACATAATCCCGCTGAATATGATCGATCCTGACTTCGGCAAGTCTCAGCTTGCAATGATGCTCAAGAGTTCTTATCTGCACCCCAACGGGCAGATTCCGGCGTACGAATGGAATTTTAGTGACGTCAATCCACCAGTTCATGCCTTTGCGACATTCTGGGCCTATTTATTCGACAAGGCTCAAAATAACGGAGTTGGCGATCGAGATTTTCTAAAATACGCATTCTCCAAACTTCTCGTTAACTTCACCTGGTGGATCAATCGAAAAGATCCGTCTGGCCACAATGTGTTCGAAGGTGGCTTCCTCGGGTTGGACAATATTGGCGTATTCGACCGAAGCCATTCTCTTCCGACCGGCGGTCAACTCGAGCAGGCCGATGGCACCGCCTGGATGGTCTTTTTCAGCCAGCAGATGCTCAACATCGCGGTCGAACTTGCTCAGGAAAACCCGTTGTATGAAAGATTTGCTTTAAAATTCTTCGAACACACGATTTGGATAGCATCGGCGATGGATCGTCCGGGTCTGCATAGAGATGAGCTTTGGGACGAAGAAGACGGATTCTTCTACGATGTGTTGAGGCTTCCCAACGGACAAGCAACAAGATTGAAAGTCAGGTCTTTGGTTGGTCTTCTGCCACTATGCTCGGTGGTGGTCTTCGAAGAAGATATGTGGGAAAAACTTACTGGGTTTACCACTAAAGCGATGAAGTTTGCTAACAGGCAGAAAGATGTCTGCGAGAACATTCATCTGCCGAACAAGCCTGGACATCTAGGTCGTCGCATGCTATCGGTATGCAACGAACACAAGCTTCGTCAAATCCTGAAACATATGTTCGACGAAAATGAGTTTCTCAGCCCGTACGGTATTAGAAGCTTGTCTCGATACCATGCCGATCATCCGTTCGTGATTAATTGCGATGGCACCGAATTTCGCGTGGACTACGTGCCGGCCGAATCGACTACAGGAATGTTCGGCGGCAATTCCAATTGGCGAGGTCCAATTTGGATACCGATCAACTTTCTGTTGATCCGGTCGCTGCTCAACTATTATTCCTATTACGGAAATGATTTCACAATCGAATACCCGACCGGCTCCGGCATACAGCGCAACCTCTTCGAGATTTCCCAGGATCTGATTGGACGACTGGTGAACATGTTCCTCCGAGACGACGACGGACATCGCCCCATATATGGTGGCTCACAGAAGTTTCAAACAGATCCGCACTGGAAAGATCTGAATCTATATTATGAATACTTCCACGGAGACAACGGTGCTGGACTCGGTGCCTCGCACCAGACTGGGTGGACAGGCATCGTAGCGAAACTGATCTATTTGCAGTACGTCATGACGGAGGAAACCTGGCTGAGCCCATCGCCACTTCGAGAGCTCGCCAGAATGTCGACCATCCTCACCAGGTAACGCGTTGATACCGTATTTAGTTCTGACATAAACCCACGAAGATCAACTGGACGACACCAAAGGTGGAGGTGAGCATGATCAAGGTGAAAGCGGAGATTAACACTCGAAATCCTGCTCTTTTTCAGGTGAACACACGCGTTTGGCTTACAGAGCTATCGAAAAAGCTTGGGAGATCGGCAACCCTTGATGATATCAGTGATAAGTGGATTGATGATCTAGTGAAACAAGGGTTTGCCTGGCTCTACTTCTTGAGCGTCTGGCAAACCGGTGAAGTTGGGCGTGACATCTCGAGGAACAACTCAGCCTGGGTTGAAGGCTTTCGACAAGACCTGCCCGATCTAAAAGTAGATGACATTTGTGGTTCTGGCTTTGCCGTTACAAATTATGTCCTCAATACAAACTTTGGCACACCGGATCAGTTAGGTAGACTTCACAAGCGCCTCAATGAGCGCGGTATCAAGTTGATGCTGGATTTGGTGCCAAACCACACTGCAGTCGATCATGTATGGGTGAAGCAACATCCCGACTACTACATGCCCGGCACCGAGGAGATGAGAGCACACGCCCCACAGAACTTCATCGAGGTGGGAGGGCGAATATTTGCTCACGGACGCGATCCATACTTCGATGGGTGGCCCGACACACTCCAGCTCAATTACGGAAACCCCGAATTTCAGCAGGCAATGAAAAGACAACTCGAAACAATGGCGAAGAGTTGCGACGGATTGCGCTGCGATATGGCGATGCTGCTGTTGCCGGACGTTTTCAGCAGCACCTGGGGCGTAGAGGTGCAACCATTTTGGCCTGATGCTATAGCGATCATCAAGAAAACTCATCCGGGCTTTACCTTTATGGCGGAAGTATATTGGGACCGAGAGTGGGATTTACAGCAACAAGGCTTCGATTTCACATATGACAAAAAGCTTTACGATAGACTGAGAGAAGGCAATGCCAGAGCAATTCGAGAGCATTTCTGGGCGGAAAAAGACTATCAGCAAAAATCTGCTCGCTTTTTGGAGAATCACGACGAACCGCGAGCAGCGGGCACTTTCCCATGGACGCAGCACAAAGCGGCAGCGTTGTTGACCTTTCTCTGCCCCGGACTTCGATTTCTGCACCAGGGGCAGATCGAGGGGTATCGCAAGAGGGTCTCTGTACACCTTTCCAGACGCCCAAGCGAGGATATTAGTAGGGAGATTTCTGCATTCTACGATTCACTACTGGCAGTACTGAAACTACCTGTAGTGCACCGCGGTGATTGGAATCTGCTCGAATGCAAAGAGGCCTGGGAGGGGAATTGGACATGGGACTGCTTCATCGGATTCTCATGGACGGATGAGGAAACCAGTGAAATACTCGTCGCAATTGTGAATTACTCAGGCAATCAAGCTCAATGCTATGTCCAGCCACCAATTGACTGTTCTGGAAATTTAAAAGCAAATACAATCATCAAAACTTCAGATGAAGTCTCTTCCCAAATCACGGATCGCGGAGTATTTATCGATCTGCAACCTTGGGGGTTCTCAGTCTTTACGATTCAGACCGAATCTCCCTTGTTGGCGAATTCATGATTATCGGCAAACTGTATCAAGAGCTAACGAAGTCATACTTCGAGATATCACAAACATACGAATCAAAACAATTCTCGACGAATTGAATCAGCTTGATCGAATTTGTGCTGATATAAAAGGGACCAGCATAGATAGTAAAGTGCGGACGACACCGATACTGATGTTGACAGGAAAGAAGGAGATCCACGACAAAGTAGAAGTATTTCAGTGTGCTGCAGACGAGCCTGACCAAGCCATTCCACATGCAAGAGCTCGCGGTAAGGATCAATGCCCTTTTACGGCGCGGGTTGTTCACGCCTGTCAGCCTAGTTACGGGAGGCTATCTATCGCTTGATCAAACCAGTCGCAGAGTCACGAAGAATGGGATAGAAGTTTACCTGCTACCAAAGTAATTCGCACTTCTCGAGTATCTAATGCGCCGACCGAATCAAGTGGTTTCACTGGAAGTATTGCTCAGAAGTGCCTGGGATTCTACTTCCGAAGCCGCACCTGATGTCGTAAGAACAACTGTAAAACGTCTGCGCGATAAGATTGACATAGAGGGAAGTCCCTCTCTGATAGCAACCAAATACGGTATCGGATATGCATTCGAAGTAGCAGCTGCTAACTCGATTTAGACCGCGACCTCAAACCGAAGATCTTGTTGAAGTGCCATTCCAAGGCTCGAACAACAGATTCAAAATCACGATTAGCCGAAAGAAGTTGTAGCGTCAAGGCATAATCAGTTTCGATCATAATTGTAGAAATCTCGCTTTTTCCGAATACTCTAATGGAAATAGCATGCGCCTCTTGTAAGAAACCAAGCGCCAATCGATGTTCTCCAAAATTGAGAAAGATCTGACCGAGACTATGAATAGATGATACTACCAGTGGATCATCAGCCAATCCCGCCGACTTTATCGTCTTGATGATTCGTCTATGATGTCTCGCCGCCGATTTCGGGCGATGAGCATTGAGCGATTTTGCCCCTTCCATTCGACAGCGGTTAAGCATGGTGACTGTCGACTGCGGAAACTCTCCTCGAACCGGCATGAAGTATCCGAGCGACGAAATTTCGCTACACCGTGAGTAGATAGTCTGGCGATTTCACCGATGGATCGATTCTCGCCTTTGTTTGGTCCCGACTGTTTGGGCTCGGTCTTGAAAAGAGACTTCGTGCCGTTTTGCAGATAGCGCATTAGATCCCCTATTTGGGACGAGAGTCGACGAGCCGGCTCAAAATGATTTTCGAAAACTTTCGAGCGTATACTCGCCGCAATCCGGTCCCCGCCTAGACTTTCCAAAGTTGGATTGAGAGGACCTCTATAATCGTTGATCGGTATGTTGTTCATTGCATCATCTCCCGTGCCGCTTCCTCAAGAATAGGCTTCGATTCTGACAAACTTCTGACACCCGCAATTTTGGGTGGTCTGCGCCGTACCTGGAACATTTGGGCATAATAGGAATAGGTGAACGACAATCGAAAATCACGAGGAGTAGACTTTATGGCAACTCAAGCACACGCTGAGAAGACAGCAAGTCATCCAAACAAAGGCGACAGCCTCAAGGTATGGAATGCTAAGGTGACAGCGACATACCGAACCATCAGACTGCTTGCGATGATACACGGAACGGTGGGGCTGATTGGAGCCGGAGTTCTGACGCTGATTCTCTGTTTTCTATTCCATCTCGACCCTCTCATGGCATTTGCGGGCAGCTTCGTCGGTTGTGTGATCGTCTGTCTTTCCTTGATTCCGATAAAACCAATCTGGCTATCGAAATTCACCTGTGTGTGTCAAGAACGAAAATTGTACGAGCTGGCGGACAAACTAGCGTACGAAGGCATTGAAGGAAGTGTGCAGGAGATCCTCGCGGGGAGAAAACCTCGGGAGGAGACGCCTGAGCTAAGGCTAAAGTTGTCGCAACTGCAGCTTCTCTATATTCGAAAAGGCGAGCTCAGGACGGCAATGAAAATCGCTGAATACATGGTCAGCACTGCAGACTCGCCGTATCACGACAATACAATCGCCACAATGTATGTAGAAGTCGGCCGTTTTGAGGATGGAATTAGAATCCTCCGAAGTTCGCAAGTTGGACTGAACATGGAAGGTCGCGGCAACTCTCCGGTTGCAGTCACCACATACCTGGGACTGATATCAGCGGAGTTGTCTCTGCGAAGATTCTCTGCTGCGGAGGGAAGCCTCCAGAAGTTGAAGGAGGTCCTGGACGGAGATCAAGAATGCCAACAGTCAACAGATCGACTCGTTCGAATCGAAGTGGCCAAAAGAGAAATCGATACAGCATTCTATCTCTACCTACTTGGAAAACTGCAGACGCTTACGGGCGATGAATCTGCAGAATCCAACTTGACAGCAGCACTCAAGATTATGGAGAAAGAATCAAACAGGAGGGCGGTTCAACTTCTCCCTCCTGAAATCAAACTATCGTTGGCCGAATTGGCTCTTGCCAAAGGCCAGTTCGAAAAGGCAAAAACTGAGGCGGAACAAGCTCTTCGGGTGTACGAAACAGAATCGAGATATCGTGGGATCGATTATCATAAATCACGAGCAATTGTGGCTTATTCAAAGTTTCGCCAGGGGTTGGAATCTGCAACGGATCAACTTAAAGATGCGTTGAAAGGCATGTCGACTCAATTAGAAGACAACCATCCAGATTTGGCAACTCATATGTTCAGGCTGGCGGAGAGTCAGATCAAAGAGAGTGACATCCCGTCTGCAATCGCCAATCTCCAGCGCGCCTATGAAATTCGAAATGCGTTATTTGGTGCAAACGATCAGCTCACTCTAGAAGCAAAGAACATGCTTGCCATCACCAGCGGTGACTCACAAATATCTTAGTGCCTCAGTCCTGGACTAATATTTGGTTGATCGCCTTATCGTCGAAGAAGTACTCGTTGATATAGGCATCGATCATGCGTTCCGTCACGATAAAGAGCGGAGATGGCAATTCGTCCCTACGATACCACTTCCATTCCGAGCATTTTTCAGGCTCTCGTACTATCGGCTCGCCATGCGGACACTCTGCAACCATATCGATATCGACATACTGTTTTCCCTTGAAGCGATAATTGCCTAGGAGCAAGAATCGCACATTCGTCGCTACCAGTCCCGTCTCCTCTTCCACTTCTCTTTTGGCACACCCGACAAAAGACTCTCCTGATTCTAAATGTCCGCCAGGTGCCGCGAAAAATCCGGACATATGAGCACCACATCGTTTACCGAGCAGAATTCGATCGCCGCGTAAGACAAGGACACCGACACCAACTCTGGGGCTATCCACTATGTTTCTCCATAACACCAGAACACTACTTACGATACCACTATGCAGTTGAATGTTACTTCGAGAGACCGGTTGCAGTTTTACGGTAAGGGTTGTTACTGTCGTAGATCACAATTGTCTCGGAGAGTTGACCGAGCTGCTGGGCGAGGTCTTTCACATTTTGCGACATTCCGGTATGAATGGCAAAGCGATACAACTGTTGCCCGATAAGACCTAATCGCTGTTTCAAGGGAGGCACCACGAACGGATCAAGTACTGGCGTCTCATACGGATCGACGTCGCCCCGCTGAAATGCGCAAGCTACGCTTATTCTAGGACCGCTGCCTTTGTCGCTGCTCCGTCCCCCCCAATGAATAAGCGATTCATTCCAAGACAAAATTGAACCGGCTGAAGCGGGCAATGCTCTCACGTCCTGGACATTCGGCACTGCAAAAGTCCCAGGGCTATGCGGGTAGTTGGGATCGAACGAAGCCGGCAAAACATACATGCAGCCGTTGAGTG
The DNA here is from genome assembly GCA_019746975.1 of Candidatus Obscuribacterales bacterium. Classification (GTDB taxonomy): domain Bacteria; phylum Cyanobacteriota; class Vampirovibrionia; order Obscuribacterales; family Obscuribacteraceae; genus JADYXR01. Next base: position 7,344 of record JAIERK010000232.1, on the reverse strand, counting down.
GAGTCGCGTCTGTGAGGGCTATCCAAATAGTCATACTGTTAGGCCGGCCATCGCTTCGTATAGTGTGCATCTGGGCGCGATCTCTGTGCGGCGCCCAACCAGAGCTGCCCTTTTCATTGGCGACGTAGTAAACCCAGTAGTTAGCAAGCTGCTTATATCCAGGTCCGAGCATATGCTCCAAAAGACCAGAAGCGCGCTGATAGACTTGCCAGAATTCGTCATAAACCATTGCAAAGACGGTCGGCCAGCGATCCGCCCACAATACCTCGACGGCGTCCGCCAGTATGGCAACCTCTTCAAGATCGAGCAGTGGTGAAGTGGTGAAATAACCGTCTCCTACCATGTCGAGCGTCATGTTCGAAAGATCTTTAGCGCCAATTTCGACCGGCTTCCAGGGGCTTCCTACATCTTTTCCTTCAATGTGAAGATCCGGGTTCAGCTTCAGCCAGTAATCAGGTGACGTCGCTTTGTCGTAATAAGAGCTATATGTCATAAAACATCTCAAGCTACCAGTTGAGGGCGCAGACAACCGCCACCATTATATTGTATCAGCCTTAAACAACCTTCCTGGCGACCGACACTACATCGGTTGCTCGGGCGAAAAGTATCTGTCGGATCAAGTAAACAAAGCGATAGACGCTACGGGCTTCACGCGGGCGCGACCCTCGTACTTTTCGGCTTAAGATAATGAGTTCAATTACCCCGAAAGGTCAGCGCTCTTCGAAAGTCACCGTCGATGGAACTTTGTCGCAGACAACGATATGGCACGGTTGTGTCATCATCTGCGCAGTCATGGCCCCAGGCGCAGGTTTCTTAACTGTATATGCGACCTTGGTTGCAGTCGGTGCAGCTGTTATAGAGACAATTTCGACGCTATAGCCGGCATTCGGTCTTTCTCCCAGAAAAACAGCGAGCACGGTCTTCTTTGAAAAATCGATATTCGTAATCTTGTTAAGCTTTGATGGATCATGCCGCTCCCAGAGCTTTTGCCAATCTTCCTGGTTGGTGATGACGTCTGTTTCCATTTGAGTGATACCGCTTTGCCTGCCTTTTTTTATCACTTCGAACTGCATTGAATGCTCCTTATTTTGAGCAATCCAGAATGCCTTCGACTCTTGGTCAGTTCGCTCCTGCGCACACACTGACAACATAGCTCCGAGAGCCAGAGAAGTGCTAACCGCCACCAGGAAATTCTTTTTACTCATGAGATTTTCCGTTTTTAGAATACAAGTTATGATTATCACTCTACTTCACTCAGGGGCGAAATGATGACACCAATTTTCACTTCGGTGATTATCTTCCTCTTAGTACTGACGATCATCTCCACGGTTGGGGCGGTCCTTATTGCGAAGTTGATTCCACGACAAGATCGCCTTTCACTGCGTGTTGTCACTCAGCCTACGCTGACCGTCACCGGCATGATGTTCTCGGTGTTGCTCGGATTTTTTATCGCAGAATCGCTCAAATCGTACACTTCGATCAATCTCTCGCTCGTCAATGAAGCTAATGCTGTAGGTGAAGTTTTCAGAGATGCGCGAAAAGGATAGAAAAGGATACGCAATGTGCAGAGACTACACGGATTCTGTCATCAATGACGAATGGCCCCTCCTAGTGGAGGGCAAAGAAAACCCTGCGACCCAGCACAAAACACTCCTCAATCGTTTTTCAGCAAGGACGCGATTGTCCATAATTGGTTCCAACTCTCGTTCTATTTGAGGTCTGCTCGCAAGGGAATCGAAGGATTCCAGCCCCTATTTAAGGGGATACGTCAGCCTGTGGAAAAACAGCAGAAATCAAATCTTCTTTTCGCACCATGCCAACAAGCTGCTGTTTATCATCCGTCACTGCCAGCCGGGTGAATTTGTACCGGGCGAACAAAAACAGAAGGTCCTCGGCCGTATCATGCTGTGCGACCGACAGCGGCGGTTGTGACATCACCTGATCCACCAATGTATTCAACTGCTCATCTGGATCGGTGGGACACAAATCTTTTGAGAAAAAACCGATAAGCGTCTTTCCTTTTACGACTGGCAGCGAGCTTTCTGAGCTTGCCTCTATCATCTCTAGAGCATCCTTCACCGTAACTCCGGCCTCTATTTTCTGTACGTCGACTTCCATCACCCGTTTTGCGTATATAGATTCCACAACGGCGCCTGGATCGCCCGGTCCGTGCAAATTCAGGCCATTCCATACCATTAGCAGATCGTAGAGGCCACCTCTGTAGAAATAGTCTCCGACGGCAGAGGCGAGCACGCACGTCAACATCAACGGCGGAACAAGCACAAAGTCACTAGCCATTTCGAACACAATTACAATCGATGTTAGTGGTGCCCTGGATACGGCGCTGAAGAAAGCCCCCATTCCGACCAGGGAGAAAAGATGCACAGAGCCCGGTACTCCAGTCCAAAACTGTTCCGATACCGCCGTCATAAAACCAAGAGCAGAGCCGATGGTCAGCGCCGGTGCAAACAGTCCACCGGGTGCACCAGATCCATATGCCAACAACGTCAGAAGGGAGAACGCACCAAATATATACGGAACGATGTCACCGCTAATGGTGCCGGCATTAATCATCGCCCTGGTTCCAGCATAGTCGTGTAAGCTGGTAGGAAGTAGGGCAACCACCAAGCCTGTAACCAGCCCGGCGATACCGACCTTCAGTGGCTTGCCTACTGGGAAGCGTTTAAACACTCGCAAACCCAAAAGGATTCCTCGATTGAACAATGCACCGAGAAATCCGGCGGCGAAGGCCAGTAAGACATAGAACAGCAGGTCTTGCCATGAGGCAATTGCTTCACCCAGACCGTCTGGTAGTGCGAACTTATGCGGCGTTCCAAATACCTGCTCTATGAGGAATGCCGAAAAGCACGCCACTATAGCTAATGCAACAGCGGGGGCTTTGAATTCTTTGAGGAGTTCTTCCACGACAAAGATTATTCCGGCGATTGGGGCGCTGAAAGCCGCGGCTAGTCCGGCTCCTGCACCTGCTGCTATGAGATAACGCCGGTGCTCTACGGTAGTTGGGAACCACCGAGAGAATTGCCCAGCCAGAGCCGCGCCGACCTGCACAGTCGGGCCTTCTCGACCCATGAACAGACCAGATCCAAGAGCAATTGTGCCGCCCAACAATTTGGCAATCGCTATACGCAAGTTGAGAGGCAGACTCATCCTGTTAAGGACCGCTCGCACCTGTGGGATTCCACTGCCCGATGTGTCTGGAGCAACTATCAAGACACAACCGGACAAGAGTCCACCCAACAGACCAATTGCGGGCAGCACCACCTGTGGTGGATACCTGTCTGAGAAAAAGACACGCAAAGAACCGAGCCAGTTGATACCAGCGCCAAGCAAGAGCGCGGATGCACCAGCAGCAATGCCAATCAGACATGCTTCGAATACTGGGAAGTAACCAGATATTCTGATGTCTCTTTTCCAACCGGTCACTTGGTGGCGTTAGATTCCGTAGCGCCGCTTATCTCGATATTGGCTCTGCTGTCGCCGATTTTACCGACACGCAAATCCATGACGATGACCGGAGGATCATTCTTGACATCGGCTCGCCCGCTGCGCATCCGCCGAGCAAACACCGTAAGGTGCGAATCATGCTGAAAGGCGAACACGTTATAAGGTTCTCCGCCATCCTTAGGTTTGACTTCAAAACTCGAGATCGCCTTCAGCCCCTGGAGACCAGGCACAGGCAATCCGGTCTCGCGTGAGATGCGCTCGTTGGGATAACTCACTTCACGAACATGATTGGTTTTCAGGAAATCTTTGGAGACGCGATTAAGGCTCATCGGTCCAATTTGTCCCGATTCATAGCACTCGATAATTACGGTCTCAGGGCTTTGCGAAATCGTCATATTGGTGAAATCTTCCGACACCTTGAGAGCCTTGATCAGGGGCCGCTCCAGAAAGTGGATGTCATTGTTGGTGTAGGACGTGGTCTTCACCGGAACGAAGGTTTTGTTGTTGTACTTGACCGTCAATTCGCAATCAGGCAATGCCAGCACGTCATGGTCGGCATCGAAGGCCAGACCATCTGCCAACGTTGGACCAGCCAGTCCGATAGTCGAAATAAGCATAGTTCCCGCAACGAATAAAAACTTACTCGCGTTAGTTCTCATGATTGCAACCTCAATTTCGGAGTGCCCCGACAGCTAACTCGGTCTCCTCCGTGTTGGAAGTTCACCCGATCGCCTGTCCGAACTAGTCAATATGATCGCATATACCAGCACCGACGCCATAGTGTTGTCGGCTGCCGGACAGACCGCGCTCAAAGTTCCAAACCGATGTCTCTGTCAGTATTTCGAGCCGCTCCTCTGTCAAAAACGTTGAAAAGGAATAAACATTAATCCTGAAACTTTCTCTTTCATCCCGCCCCGATAACCTATTCAACTCGCCAGGTGATATCCTGCCATGTCTTAGCATTGAAGTCGGTTATCGTGCTCAGATAGCACGTTTACGGCTGTGGTCCGTCAAGTATCGGACATCGGGATGTCGGGGGTTTTAACATGAGAGGAAGACTCAGGAGCTACGTGGCAAAGGCGCGGATTTCAACCGCTGTTCGTCGCCGTCTGGTCGCGATATTGGCTCTTTCGTCTAGTTCAGCTCTGTTTAACAACCAACCGGCGCTTGCCGACTTCAGTCAGCAGCTGCAAATGCTTCAAGACCGTGGCATCAGAATCCCAGACAGCATTCGCAATAACCCCGTATTCAGCCGAGAGCCGGTCCGCACACCTGTCAACATACCTGTTATCCCCGCAATCAACAATGACGTGTCCTCCCGAATCGTCAACTCCAGACCGGTTATGCAGATCGATTCGATGGTGACCAAGACGCTCATGGCGAGACCAGACTTTTCAATCGAGCGCGCCACGCCCAGAATGCCGACATTACCGACCTACAATCCAGTCAGCACACAGTCAAGCCGTCCCATGACTATACCGGTGAGCATGCCCATCATGGTTCAGCCGATCCAGCCCAACAGCCACAACGACAACAACAACAACAACAACAACAGCTCCAGAAATGGCAACTCTTTCGCCAACCTGGATAGCATGTTGCCTAAAAATTCCGGTCCTAACTCAGACGTTTTTTCCAAGGGACTCGCGCAGACCATTGACGCCATTTCGAAGGACAATGACTCGTCGACGCGTAGAGAGGGCGGGGGCAATCGCGGCAACGTACAGTTCGCAATTGCGCAACCGACTACCAACCAGACTGACTCAAGGCAAGCCGATATCAATGCCTCCAATTCAACAATCAATCAGGAGCCGGCTGACACACAAGCAACTGTTTTCACCGGCAAAAGTCTCGGCTCGGTCGTGACCTCGACCTTTGTGGGCGACGAGCCTAACAAAGCAGCGGTCAAGAAAGCTCTTTCGGAAAAGGTTGCTCTTTTTGAAGGCACCACACTATTCATTCCGGATGGGGACCTCGAACTGGATACGCGTCATGGCAGGATTCACATCGGATCTCGGGCAGTAGTGCTCGTTTCTTCGTCCGAGAATGAAGTGGCGGTTTACGACATTCACGATCACAAGAAAGGCTCAGTAAGCGTCCACATCGATGGAAAAAAACTGACTCTCGCACCAGGCAGACACATAGTCATCACGACTGATCAAACAGGCGATTTCGCTATGGCAAATGCGATCGAATCGATCCCGCACTGCGACATCGCGAAAATTCAAAACTCAGAGACGAAGAAGGTTTTCACATCCGAGTTCTCGATTCCGGCGACGATTCAGTCGGTTAGCGCGTTGAAATCGTTGACGGTTTCACAAGAACCCGAGTTGCAAAAGGTCTCCCACAACATCATGAAGACGGCAGCCATCGTAATGTATATGAGAGGCTCCCAATACAAGCATTACCTGCGTCCTCGGGTCACACTGTTATCCGCGCAGTAAGCGACATCGGGTAACAACGCTCGTCGTTAACCGCATCACATATGGTGCCCGTATAGTTCGAACAATATCCCGCTAAGGAGCTCCGGCTATGGTTGAGCCATAAGGCCATCCGCGCGAGTAAAGGTTTTTCGCCCCCAACCGTGGGGTTCGAAGCTCTGCGTCTCCGCGTCTCTCCCTGAGAGCCAATCGGTCTCGACTGTTTTGGAGTAGACGTCTACTACACCTACTCTGTTAAATAGCGTGTCCAGTGACTGCAGCACCCGGACCGGCAAAATCAGCTCAGTATTAGAGCAGCGTACGGCGTTGCCATTGCTCCAATCACCAGAGAGATCCGGTTGCAATCGCTCAGGGGCCGCTCCGTTTTTGCTATCACTAATTGCCGATCGTGCCTCGAGTCTGTCGACCTGAGACAAATCTGAGTCTTCGGACATATTTCTGGTGTTACTCCGCCAATCCAATTTCAATGCACGATGGCATTTTTATTCAGTTAATAATACCGCGCCGCTTGACAACAAACCAATCGGATAATGTCGATTTTATAATTAAGCAATCGAGGGCCGAGCCAGTCATCGGCAATAATATTCTCCTACGGGTTCTAATCCCGCCGACTAGCCATCACAGAGCCGGAGGACCAATGACGGCACTTACTTCCACGACCTCGGTAGAATACGCGGCTTACGAGCTGACTAACTTCGATATTGATTCCATAAGACCAGCCACTAAGATGTCCGAACCTCTTGGTCCCAGAGACGTTCTTGTTCGGTTGAAAGCGGCATCGCTCAATTACAGAGACCTTCTGGTCGCAACCGGACGATATCGCAAGAATCTCCAATTACCAAGAGTGCCATTATCAGATGGAGCAGGCGATGTTATAGAAGTTGGCTCGGCGGTCACCAGTGTCAAACCTGGAATGCGAGTTTCTCCCAACTTCATGACCGGCTGGCATGCCGGTGCGATCATGCCTGAGTATGTGACGACTGACCTGGGTGCTGGTGAAGACGGGGTGCTGAGACAGTTCGCTGTATTCGACGAACGAGCTCTGGTAAAGATTCCCGATTACCTGAGCTATGAAGAGGCAGCCACGTTACCGTGCGCCGCATTGACCGCCTGGAATGGGCTGGTCGAGCAAGGACAGGTCAAAGCCGGCGAGGTAGTCCTTGTCATGGGAACCGGCGGCGTCTCTATCTTCGCTTTGCAGTTTGCAAAAATGTGCGGAGCCGAGGTAATTGCGACTTCGAGCAGCGATGACAAGCTTCGCAAGCTGAAAGAGCTCGGGGCGTCGCACGTCATCAACTATAAGACGACTCCATCCTGGGACAAAGAGGTAGTGAAATACACGCGCGGCCGCGGCGTCGATCATGTAATCGAGGTCGGGGGTGCCGGGACGCTAGAGAAATCGGCGACCTCAGTGAAACTCGGTGGGCACATCAGTCTCATC
>JAIERK010000025.1 GCA_019746975.1 Candidatus Obscuribacterales bacterium | reverse complement strand
GGCAAAATGGTCCTGGTCGGTCGCAAATCCGATGGTCAGGTTTTCGCCATGGAAGACATCTGTCCGCATCAGGCGGTGCCTTTGTCGGCTGGTTGCTTCGACGGAAAAGAGGTCGAATGCTGCTTTCACGGGTGGCGCTTCGACTCGACCGGAGCCTGCACAGCCATACCGTCACTAATCGACGGACAGAAAGCAAATCTTTGCGGTATCAGAACGAAGAGTTATCCCTGCCGCGAAGAACAAGGCAGCGTCTGGGTTTATTTTGGTGACAAACCGGACAAACCACCGGATGTACCGAGAGCATTCGGCGTAGAGGATCTTTCCCAGTTCGAGAAAACCACAACTACACTGATTCTGTCTAACCACATCGACTATAATGCCGTCGCCTTGATCGACACAGCTCACGTCCCATATGTCCACAAGTCGTGGTGGTGGCGCAACAGCAGAAGTCTCAAAGAGAAAGTAAAACAGTACGTACCGGATCAAACCGGCTTCACGATAGTGAAGCACAAGCCGTCGAAACACTCGGTCTACAAGTACATCGGCAACATGATTGAAGACGAGATCGGCTTTCGCCTGCCGGCCTGTCGTATAGAACGCCTGATGCACGGCGAAAAGACGCTTCTGTCTGGGATTACAGCCCTGACACCGATAGACGAAAATACAACGGAATTGAACCACACCACTTACTGGGTAAAAACGATTCCCGGAATAGCACCGCTGGTAATACCAATCGTGCAGTACTTCGTACGCACTTTTCTCAGCCAAGACAAAGAGATGGCCGACCTGCAAAAGAAGTGCATTCCTCACAACCCGAAATTGGTCATGACCATTCGCGATGCAGGTACACCTGGACGCTGGTATTTCGAACTCAAGAAAGCGTGGAACGAAGCAGCTCGCACAGATCGCCCCTTTCAAAATCCAGTTAAACCCTCCTTCCTAAAGTGGAAGAGCTAACGACCTGACAGCAATACTGCAGGCAGTATCACAAAAAGTGGTTTCGTTGTGGGGACTCCATACTAAATGAGTCCAGAACAGTTCTCCGGAGTTAGTGTAGACCGGCCACACTGGGAAATATTGCTTCGGTAAAACACCGATGCAGACGTTTCTGGAGACGATTCATCTGGCACGCGAAAAGCACTTGACAACAAACGGACGAATCTTTTTCGAGTGTCGTATGAAGGTGCAACTGTCAGGTCAAGTATTAGTCAGGACACCTTAGCCCAACAAACCTTAGCCAGTCTCAAGTTCTTTTATGAACTCACCAAGTTTTTCCGCATCAGCGTTGTCCGGCAAAATGTCGGCGGCTTTCTGGAGACAGTCGAATGCTCCTCTGAAGTCCTCATTCAATGCCAGAACTCGTGCGAGGTGCAGCCAGCCATTGAGATAGTTAGGATTGAGACTCAAAGCTTTTTCGAGGATCTTTCTGGCTTTCGCCATACTGCCATCACCGAGATACAGAAATCCGAGATTGCCATACGGCCATTCGAAATCTGGATACTCGCTAATCAAACCCTCAAAAACATCCTTGGCGCCTGCCGTATCGCCAGACATCATCAGATTGTATCCAGATATATTGCGCTGCTCTGCCATCAACGGCACTGGAAATCTGGGTAAACGCGCTTGCAAAAAGCGCTTCGCCTTGACACCCCAGTCTCCATCCGGATCGCCTTCCATCGCATAGGTCAGTGCATCTCTAGCTTGCTCGGTCCAGCCAAGCTCCTTATAGTGCACCCCGAGCTCATAAAACTCACGTGGAGTAAGGTCGGTCGGCACCACTCGCGGTGGCGGCTCTTCACTTCCCGCGACGGTGACAACCTCGACCAATTCCTCGATGAACTTAGAAACTTTCTCTTCCGGAACACCGAGTTGCCCCAGTTGTTCTCTAATGTCATTCAAGTACTGCTGCGAATCTTTCTCTGCGCCGTCATCACCGCCTGCGGTTTGCTGTTGCAACAGTTTCATCACCGCATTAGTGAGGTTGGCGCCAAATCGCATTCCTTGTTGATATCCTTGCTTCGCTTCTTGGTCGGCGCTTTTCTCGCCATCTTGGTTACCGGCTTCCTCATAGCCCAACGTAAAAGCTTCCGTCGCGTGGTCATTTTTTCCCATCAAAAGGTACTTGATTCCCAGTCGGCGATATTCACGAGCGGAAAGTCCAGGAGGAAGCTTATCCGGCGGTAACGACATTGACCCATCCTTGGATACCAGAGTTCGTTATAAATTTACCCATCACCTGAAGATATACACAGGTTTCAAGGAAAAAACTTCTCGCCAATTTCGCTGCCGATTTATGTTTCAAAGAATCCAAAACTGAGACTGTCTATCAACCCCAAAAAAGAAGGACCCGTTAAGGTCCTTCTCTCTACATATGTCGATGCTAACTAGGCGGCGCAGGCGCAACCACCCTCTTGCTCTGAGCAATTGCAGCACTCGCAGCAGCACTCGCAATCTTCACAGGTCGGACATTCTGTGTCACTGCATTTGGCACAGTCAGAGCTTTTACAACAATCTTTTCCTTTGCAGCAATCCTTGATCATGTTAATTCCTCCAATATTATCTGCAGTTTACCTATTTAACGAAGCCAAACTTACGACTCCGTCCCTACGGTCTTCACTGTCGCGCAGCAAGCACACGGCTTTGTGCAACAGATCGAGTATGCATGTGTCAACAACACGGTAATAGACGTTATTGCCAACCCGTCGGGTCGAGACAATACCGCGGTCGGACAACCGCTGAAGCTGGTTGGATACAGCCTGCGGCTTCATACCGAGCGAATCGGCCAGGTCGCATACACACATCTCTCGCGCAAGCGCCAGGTTGTGCAGCAACTTCAGCCGCGTGTCGTTAGCCAGAATCTTGAAAAGGTCCTCCAGCTCCGAAGCATCTGCGTCTGACAGAGGTGCTTCAGCTGAAGTCCTGGACTCACGCGTGCAGCAGGATTCTACCTTTTCACTATCTAGATTGTTACCCATGGAACACTCCAGTATCGGCTTCCATTTACATTATTACACCAATCCGTGTAATTGTGTAGATTAAATCTGGAATTCTGCCCTTGGCGACGTCATAGCTTTCATCTACAGACGTGCGTTGACGCCTCTTCCCTGAGTACCGAAGATTTCCTGGGCTAAAGCCGCATTCAGCCTAATATCTAGTTGCAAAAAACTCAAGACAGACTGCCTTTTGCAGCCGCACCTTACATCCCCGACGAGGCGTTTCGGTGCATTTGGTAAAATTGCTCGGTACCGCGACATGACACTTGATGTCACATGTCATCGGTAAGTTTTTGGAATCTCAGCCGATTATTAACGCCCAATCTGCTGACAGGAGAGAATCTTGAATTTCCGACCGCACAGAAACATCAGAAACCTCGTTGTGGCGCTGCTCTTTGCTGGAGTAGTCCTGGGACAGGGCGCGGATGGCATGACCTTTCCGCCACTAGAAGAGCACTCTCGCTATACGAATGATCTGTTGACTGACATGAAGTGGGCACCAGGTCAATCAATTTTGGAATCAACGTGTAGCAGCTTCAATAACTATTCCGATTATCAAGTCGATACCAGATTGACCGGACGCATGAAAGACCGATTGAAAGAAGGTGCAGCCAAGTTTTTCTTCAAGAAAAACAAGCGGGTGCGGGTCGAAGTCACCAAAGGAAATTTGAATCAGGGCGCAATTGTCGTGCGCCGAGAAGATGGTGTCGTCAGAGGCTGCGGCGGCGGCATGCTCAAGTATGTAAAACTGACGCTCGAAGAAGATTCGCGAATGCTCCAGCTCCCCAGCGGTCACAGTATTGTCAACGCTGATATGACAAGCCTCCTCAACGAAGTTCGAACGAAAATCAAAAAAGGAAGCAAAGCCAAAATATCTACCAACGCCATCTCTGGGAAATATTGGAAGGGTCCGGTAAAGGTTATCGAACTCGACGAAGGCAGTTTCGAAACCATAACCGACCGCATCTACATCAATCCAAAAACCAATATCCCGCTTGAATGGGATGTCTTCAAAGACGGAAGTCTTATCAGCGTGACCTTCTTCGACAATTTCCAATCGAATATCGGGTTGGAGGATTCATTATTCGATTTATAGGTATCAGAGTTCGGACCATGGTTTGTTTTCAACGGAGTATCTACAATTGCTGAACCGACGTAACAATCAAAGAACCCGCGCGGTCTTGTTGGCTGTATCGGCAATACTCTCGCTAGCCTACGGAAACGCACGTGCAGACGATACTACTGGTAGTGCCGGCTCAAAACTCACGACACCGACTAAACCGACTCTTCATATCGATGTGAAGACTGATGCAATCACACTGAGCGACATGCGTGATGTTGGTCTCTGTGTCATGCAGATCAAGCAACAGGCTATAAACATTTATCTGGAAGTTACGAGAAAAGAGATTCCAACCACTGCAGACGCAGAGATAGCCGATCCCAATGAAATCTCTGCAATTGATCTGGCTGGACACCATAAATACCTTGCCACGAGACCAGAGTGGCTTGTTTACTACATAAGCACGATGGAGCCTATAATCCATCTGTTCAAAGAAGATGTAAAAGACGCGGAATCCGGCGTCGAAAAGATCATCGTTCCAAAGGGAACGAAAGATCGATTTGCGAAACTGTTCGATGAGTACGAAACCTCTGTTGCGCAGCTCAATGAGCACGTTTCAAATATCTATGAACTGATTCCAGTGACAGACAATAATGAAAAGATTGCCCGTGAGGCGGTGAAACTTTTCGAAGTCGCGAATATAATTGAAAAAGGTCGACGAGAAGGATTCAAATTGATTCAGGAAGCCTCGACCAAAGAGACTGAGCAAGTCCTGCCCAAAGGCAAGACGGAATAGTTCGAGTCCGTGTGCCTCGGTGACGATGGCGCAACGGACCCTATTGCCCGCGCCTCGGTGAAGATGCCGCAGCGAATCCTATTGCCCGCGCCTTGGTGAACTCTGAGACAACGTACTCTTGACCGTCAAGGTCGTTGTGCTGCAATTGCGCAATCGGCGTGGCGAAACAAGACATAAGGCCTCAAAACTCGCCGGAAAATATAACAAAGACCTTATATGTTTGCTGTTTGCTTCTTGCTATTTGCGGACCAAACGACGGCCAGGTCAGTAAAGGAATTTCTTCTTAGCGGACTCCGGCCAAGTCTTGCTCAAGGACGTCGCTGAGTCTTTAGAGATAGACCAGAGCACCACCTCGCTTTTGACGTCTTTCTTAACTTTTTTGTCGGAGTCCTCGACTGGCGCCATCCCAAGGCAAACCTCATCGGCATTGCGGAATGATGGAGAGAATGTCAATCGCTTGGTCCCATCAAAGCCCTTACCGTCAATTCGTACAGCGGCACCATTGAGAACAGAGTAAATGCTGACTCCGTTCGAAGTACCAGGTATCAATATGTGCTTGCCGTCGGAGCTCACCTCGAAGTACTCGACAGCGTCCGCGTTAACATCTTGACCGACATCGGGTGGCACCATGGGTACTACCAAAGCATTCTGCCCGGGTCGAATCTGAAATAGAGTCTGGTGGTGTGTGACTTGACTGTCGCCAACCGGCAGTGTGATTGGGAGAGAAGAGAATACGAGACTACCATCAGCCAGACAACGAATACGGCTGTTTTCAGAGAAAAAGACATGGGACAAGACTTTGTTCTCGGCTTTCTCAATGACGTGCTCTGTTGATGGATCCACGGGTAGAGCGTGTAGCGAGCCAAACAAAGGGATCAATGAGGTATCTAATCCGTTCAATGCCTTGGATGGCAAATCAGCTTCGATATAGAAGATTTGTGTTCCGTCCTTCGACCAATCCGGATACATTGCTGCGATACCAGATATAGTGCGTACCTTGCCACTGTCAATGGTTATATGCATGAGAGTGTACGGAGCATCATCGCCACTCTCCTGGTGTGACACCAGAAGTAGTGCATTACTCTTTGGAGACATCCGAATCTCTTTGACATCTCGCATCGTCAGATAGATCTGTTTCCGCCCGCTCAGACTCTTATTCTCTACGTTGTACGAGCATACACGGTGTACGCCTACAGCCACATTCTTCTTGATCTGCGCCCAGGTCCCACCGTCATCGGTAGCAGACATTTCTTTGTCTTTATTGTCGCGAAGATAGAGCACCGCCTCACGAGCATGAGGGAGTTTTGAGATTGCTTTTTCAAACTCTTTCCAATGCCCTTTGTGAAGCTTGGCTTCGGCTAGCATCTTTTTTGCAGTCTCTAGAGTTATGCGAACATCATCGGCGGGCTCGAGTTCTACGACTTGAGACCATTTCAACACCGGCTCGTACTCGACCACCATAATACGCCTGGAGTCGGAAAACCAACAGACCAATTCCACTGAAGGTGCAGCGGGCTGACCGAGACTTCCTTCTGCATCGCAGAATCGAAGACCATCGCCGGCGATGACAGCGGCAACGCTTCCATCGGGAGACCAAGCCACGCGGCGAGGATCAGAACAGGAAGCCAGACCAATGATAGCCATTAATGCAGTAACGACCAACTTGACACTACGAGTGGTGACTTGACATTTCATAAATAAACCTGAATAAGAAAAACAACATTGAAGGCTCTGCTCGATACTACAGTGTACCGAATAGAATTACGCGAGCAAAGATTAGAATCTCACTTTCGGTAAACGCCGTTTAAGAGAGAGCTTAGAGCAGGTTGTCAAACGACGCGTTCGGGCGTTGCTGCGCGCTCACCTTTTTCGTACCGTAATCTAGCAAAACTGAGAATAGCTTGATCGACAGTAATGATGCCATGCGAAATAAGCGATAGAAGATCGCGCGAATAGCTTATAAGTTTGCGGTCGGCCTTCTGTACTTCGGCAAGCGATCTCTCCAAGTTTTCATTTTCTAAAATCGATTTGATGATTGCGTGCTTGACTTGACGTTTTTCCGAAAAAGCAGATCTCGGTCTACCGATCACTTCGAGGAATAAATCGGAATCGTTCATCAATGTTCTGATGATTTGCCTGATTCCTTCGGGAGTGAGGAACCCGCTTGTAACCAAGAATTGATACAGAGTCATCGACTTACCGACAGTTGTTGCAAGGTGCGGAAGTGCATCGAGTGTTTCGTCGTTTGATTTCAGAGACTTGACCACAGAAACCGCTTCATCACCGGTTATATATCCGTATTTGATAAATCCCGCGGCTGCCGAAGCAGCTGAGAGCATGTCGTGATCGATCCAGGGAAAGCTTCGTAGAACATCTTCCAGCAACAGGTTGTTTGATACAGCAAAGTGTTCGGCAGGTTTCAAATCCTCTTCGGTCACAACTTCAGCAGCAATCAGTATGTCTCGCAATTCCATCGTTTCTGGCTCGAATTCGAGCGTTTGGCGGTTAAGCAACAAACGCTTTCGAGGAGCGAAGGCGTCTTCCGCGATCCGGAATCTGCGGAGTCGAACAATCGCCTCACGATAAGTTCGTCTGCGATCTCGTATATCGGCTTGCAGCGCAAGCGCTTCATTGACTACGATCTCGGGAATGCGTGCGTCGATCGTCAGGATTCGACCGAGCGGTAGTCCACAAAGTCCTTGCAATTCGAGAGACGTTCGAAGATCCTGTTCACTGACCCTTTCTGATTCAATCAGCAGTTCACCGATTCGAACGAAGGTTCCATCTGCGGTTGAACAACCAAGTGCGACCAGTGATTCCTTGATCGGCCAGTTCTCTCGCCTCGAAATAAAGAAGGCTTCTCTAGCCTCCTCCAGTCCAATGATCTTGCCCTTCACCAGACAGTGAAGCTGGATCAACTTGGACAACTCGCCATTAGTTATCAGTCCACGCAACACCGTCGCCCGACCGACCGGCACCTCTAGCTCTTCAGCAGCCTGAAGAGTCTCGTCCAGAATCTCGGGCGAAAGTACTTCGATAAGACCGAGAAACTCACCAATTCGAATCGTTGATGGCTCTATTGTCGTCGATATGCGTCTTTTGAAGAGGTCGCCCATTCGAGATTTTTCCGTCGCCAGAATTTGTAGTCGTCGGGAGCGGGCACAATGCGTCAAAAATCCGCCCCACTGACAGATCTACCTCTTTACCAAATAATCTAATCTGTTTCAGATAAAGATCTTTCTCTATAGAGAGAAGCTCGACACTTTGTTTTGGCTATGAGAATTGGGATACAGGCAGGCCTGCAATCGATTTCCAGCATATCCGATAGAAACCCAAACTTGCAAGGTGTCGGCAGGGCTCGTCGTGCCATCCGCGACACGCTCGTCCCGGCTCGACTTGACTCGTCGTCCCGCTGCAACGACAGACAACGAAGGAAAGCTCATGATCACCTGCGCGAAGTGTTATTTTAACTCAACGAAGAACTGAACATCGACAAAACAACCAACTTCTCTGGTACTAAATACAGTACCATCAGAATGACAATCTCTTTTAGTTTTATTATCTAGTATCTAGTTATAGCAGCGAGAACTGGCATCTCGACACAATTTGCAAAAGGGGGCTTGCGGCAAAATCTTTGTGTGGTATAGTTGCAGCAGTGTTGGCGCAAATTCTTTTTGCCCGACAAAATTACATCCGGATCACTGTGTACCGGAAGTAAATCAGACTAAAAATTGGAGTAGCAACATGCGACTTTTCTACAAAATCCCTAAAGCTGGCAAGTATTGATTCTGCCGACACAGGATATGCGAATTCGGTGAGATAACACTCTCACTTTGTTTGATTTTCGTTGTAACGAAGAGTAAGAGCACCTGGAGGCAGTATCGGACAGATTGTCCGTCCGTCCCTCCATAACCATTGGTGCTCTTACTCTTTCTTGCCTTTTTGGCAATTCGGCAATTACTCGAAACTCAAACCAGGAGCGTGTTTCTCATGTTCAACAAAGTCGTAGAAGTAAAAGGCTTACGAAAACAGTTCGGCACGTACGAAGCCGTGAAGAATGTCTCTTTCCACGCAGAGAAGGGGGAGATCGTCGGACTACTGGGTGTCAACGGTGCCGGAAAAACCACGACCCTGCACATGTTATTGGGTCTGACCAAAGCGACGGCCGGCTCGATCAGGGTCTTCGGACGCGATATCGAGACGGAAAGAACGGAGATTCTGGCGCGAGTAAACTACGCATCGTCCTACATCGCGCTGCCGTACAACCTCAAGGTCTATGAAAACCTCCTCGTTTTTGCTCGAATCTACGGCATCAAAAATGCACGGACGAAGATTGACCAGCTTCTGGAGGATTTTGAGATCGCGCACCTGAGGAATTCGACATCCGGGCGACTGTCCTCCGGTGAGCAAACAAGGCTCAATCTCTGCAAAGCGTTGCTCAATGACCCTGAGCTCCTGGTTCTTGATGAACCAACAGCCAGCCTTGATCCCGACCTCGCAGACAAAGTGAGAAAAGCACTCATGCGAGTCAATCGAGAGCAGGGAACCACGCTGATAACCACATCTCACAACATGCTCGATGTGGCCGAGCTGTGCAATCGCATTGTATTTATGCGCGCCGGTGAAGTCGTCGAAGAGGGCTCAGCAAAGGAGATCCTGCTGCGGTATGGCAGCGAATCGCTTGAAGATGTGTTTATCGCAATTGCAAGAAGTCAATTAATCGAGAAGGTGAAAGTATCATGAGATGGAATAGAATTCACGCATTGGTGATGAAGTACATGTATGTGTGCAAACGCAACGCTTTCCGAGCCATGGATGTCTGTTTTTGGCCGGTAATGGACCTGCTTGTCTGGGGTTTTGTGACGCTATACTTGCTGAAAGTTAGCGGCGCTGTGCCGACGATGATCACGTTTTTGATCGGTGCGGTAATTCTGTGGAACGTCCTGTATCGAGCGCAGCAAGTGGTCTGCTTGTCCTTTCTGGAAGACCTCTGGTCACGCAACCTGCTCAACATCTTCACCTCACCTGTGAAGGTCAGTGAGTTCATAACAGCAGCCTATATCCTCGGATTGGCGCAGGCACTAGCAGTGATGTTGATACTGTCCGTAATGGCATTCGTCATGTACAGCTTCAACGTGATGACGTTAGGATTTGACCTGGCTATCCTGTTCAGCAACCTCATGCTGATGGGCTGGGCAATGGGTCTTATCGCCACCTCGCTTATTGTGAGGTGGGGGCCACAGGCTGAAGTATTGGCATGGGCGATACCATTTGTGGTGCAGCCACTCTGTGCGGTGTTCTACCCGGTCAGCGTACTGCCTACATGGCTGCAGCCCCTGGCGCGATGCGTCCCAGCGTCCTACGTGTTCGAGGGAATGCGTGCCGCAATCTCTGGTTCTCACGAGTTAGTGTCCAACTACGCAATCATCGCATTTGGGCTTAACATCGTGTACCTCGCGGTCGCGGGACTCTTCTTCAAGTACATGTTCGAACAAGCAAGAGAGCGCGGTCTGCTGGCAAAATACTGCTCATGATGCGGCGTCGGGCATGGAGCCCGCAGTCGAAGAGGCAGTCAAGAAGCGCAACCGGTACCGTGCACATCCGTGCCGGTACCGGCATTCGCAAGAGGTTGATGTACTGAGTTGCCCGCATTCAAACCGTTAACAGATGTACGGGCCGCACAAAACATCGACTCACGTCACTATCTTTGGGTTGGCGCGGGAGAGTGTCCCAATCACTCGTCGACACCTGGGTGAAACCTCGCCATGCCGTACAGGCGCTCGTTGTGCGAAAAATATGAAACGGGCGATATACTTATGGTATGAAAAACCGCGTGTTTTCAATTGCATTAACCTTACTGCTCGCCTGTCAGGCGGCTCCCGCTTTTGGCGCCGACGACTGGGTCGATGACGAGGAAGTTCATGGATTCTACAAGCGGGGCGTCCAGCACTCTCCCGGCGATGACTATGAGACTGCGCCTGGCCAGGTGTCTGGTGGCGGAGATGATTATCAGCAGCCAACGCCGAGCGAGGTGGGTGGATCCGATCCTAATTTTGGTTTGAACCAAGACCAATACAACCAGGGCAACATGTCCTTCCCTCAAGGCAACATGTCCTTCCCTCAAGGCAACATGTATTTCCCGCAGGGCAACGCCGGCACTCGCACATTTCAAACACCTGCACAACCACCGCCGAAAGGAATCTTGGGCAAGGCAAAGTCTTTCAGTAAATCTCTCGTAAGGGTTCCCAAAGACATAATGATGGGAACCGGCGATCTACTCGACGACCCGGGCTTGTGGCAATCGGCTGGTGCAGTTGCCGGTATGGGCGCCAATGCCTACATGAATTATCGAACGATGAAAAGTAATCCAATGGTTTATGGACCATACGGAAGTCCTTACAGCATGGGCTTAGGCACACCATACGGCTCGGTAAATCCATATATGGGCTTCGGAAATTCCGTATTCAACAATCCATATATGGGTCTAGGCACGCCATACGGATCTGTAAATCCCTATAACATGGGCTTCGGGAATTCAGTCTTCAACAATCCATACAACATGGGCTTCGGTAACTCAGTTTTCAACAACCCATATAACATGGGATTCGGCAGACCATACGGATCGGTGAACCCGCTTGGAGGGTTCGGTTCTCCATTTATTGGTACACCGTATACGGGATTCGCCAACACTTACGGTACCGGCAATCCTTTTTACGGAAGTCCTTATGGATCCAATCCATACTTTCCATATGGCACCGGCGCAGGCACCAACTTAAATCCTAATCCGATCTCACCATTTGGCGGTCTGGGACTGCCGGGATTCGGCTTTCGTTAAATAGCGCAAATCGTTATGTCTTTTCGAGTGAGAGCCATTGCGTCGACGTGGTCGGATTGAATGCTCGCAATTTGTCGAGCAGCGCCACGGGCTCATTTTCAATGATTAGAAGCGCTCGGTCTTCGACCGTCATGAATCCCTCGGTGCTGACATGATGAAGAAAATCTACTAGCTGTTGGTAATAGGAATCCACGTTATACAAGGAACAGGGCTTGGAATGAACACCAAGCTTCAACCAAGTAATCATTTCAAAAAGTTCTTCCAAGGTTCCATAACCGCCGGGCATGGTAATGAATGCATCCGACAATTCCGACATCATCGCCTTGCGTTGATGCATGGTGTCCACTACTCGCAGATCCTGGATTCCTGTGTGACCAAGCTCTTTATTCATCAGATCTTGCGGTATGACCCCGATGACATGGCCCCCTTTTTCAAGCACCGCATTTGCCACCACGCCCATGAGACCGACGTTGCCACCACCATAGACCAGCTGAATCCCTTGATTGGCCAGTTCGTGCCCAAGGGCCACCGCACCCGCTCTGTAAGCAGGAGAACGTCCCGTCGCAGCACCGCAATACACAGCAACCCTGTTTAGTTGTTTCATACCACACACTTGAATTCGAATCTAATCACGAGAGCCGATCATATCAATTACCGGCTCAATTGCGCTTGACCGACCTCGTAAGGGTTCCGCATTCGAAATTCGCGATCTTGCCAAGCCCCTTCGTAAGCCCCTTATACTAGGCTTCCGACATTGGTGAGTCTGGAGATAATCAGGAATTTGAGAGTTTTCATCTTCGCTATTCTTCTTAACCAATCTGCTCGTTTACGCTTCCGAACGGAACGAAGTCTGTGCATCCGTCGACCAAACAGCTGAGAACATCACTATCTAGAGGACACTATCTAGTTGGAGGTTGTAGTCGACACACCTCCGCGATCTTCTCTTACATAGATGATCTACTCGAACGTCTCTGACCAGCCTAACTGGATTGCTTGACGCGACGGCAGCCTGCCCTTTTTTGCATTGATAAAGCTCGCTTAGTCACGGCTGATGCCAGAGCATTGTCACCCATCCGACGCAAGAATCTGGAATAAAGGTTGAGCACATCGTAGTCTTCTACCATATGTGATGGAGTCGACGCTGCCATCAATGACTTCGCCTCATCGTACAGGACACGAGCTTCCTTGCTGTGGCTATTTTCGGTAGATTCGAGATGCGCGACAAGATGAATTGTGCCAAAGAGGAACAAAAAAATTGCTGCTCCAGCTAAAACAAAAGTGCCGAGTGTATAAAGTACGGAAGCACACTGCTTCATACTGTCCTCGTTGGTCTCGTACCTTATTTTGTCCAACCAGCGCGTCGTGTGATCGACGAACTTCGGTCTGAGCGGACCATAGCGCATGATCGCAAGGAGCAAGCCTGAAGCAAGCAGGACAACCACCATCAAAAGGACTATATCGCTACCGGTCAACCTGGTAGCACTGCTGCGCTGATCAGCCTCAAAGGCACGTGCCGCTAATACCATAGCAAGAGCCATCTGAAGCTGCTGTTTGTGCGTTTGCTCCGCGACGGAGAATGTTGAATCCGTCTCGAGCGGCGATTGCCGTGGCTCCATTTCATGTCCAAGCTTGCCTAGCTCGGTACGAACCAACTTCTCAGCCCTGACATACTCGCCGACTTTAATGTGAGTATTGATAGACTGCTCAAGTCCAGACCAACCAATAGGCTCCGCAAGGGCGGACGGTTGAACCAAAAACGCGAGACATGCTGCCAGGCTTACCAACTGTAAGAATGTCTTGCAGATTACAATCATAGCTACATCGTACATCAAAATGTAAATTCTCTTCGACTTAAATTGGCACGCATGATCGTTTAATCAAGAGGGCATAACCAAAATATGGAATTGCTGTTAATTGCGATTGTTATCTCCGCAATGCTGGTCTTTTACCCCATCAGGGTGAGGCCACGGGCGGATCTCATTTCGCCACCTACGATAAGTGCCAGGGTCAACAAATCATTCGAAACGCCATTTTTCAAAGACCCGACCGATCGAATTCCAGATTGTTTCTTCGAACAGCGAACCAGGGATGCGGATGTAAATTGCTGCATTTGTGATGCAGACCCGTGCTCCTTGTGTGACTCCACCGATTGCGGCACCGAATACTATATTTGTTCGCTCTGCAGTGGTCGTGAAGATGACCAATGCCCCTATTGCAGCCCCTTGACCCCTGGCAACGACTTCCCACGCTATCGGATGTCCGATGGCGCAGATGCGATGTTCGGCAACAATGAAGCATTCATTTCCGAGGAGTTCGACACGGGTCTCTACAACCATCACGACTCCCTCATGTCGGAAAGCACTTTCTCCGAACTGGCCGTGGGGCATGGCGAGCCAGTAACGGAAGTTTTTTACTACGAAGGGAAGAGATACATCGCATCAACATATAGCGATACCCTCGTGATTCGCCCCGCCGATCTATAAACTCGATAGTCGTTAAGACCAAGCCGTCCGATAGTGCTCCAGAGGAATAATTTGGACGGCGCTGCTGTAGTATGAGTTGCTCAGGCACCAGTATTCCGCCGACGGAATAAAAGCGGTGTCGAAGTATGCCTGGAACGCGCTGTTTGCTGTTACTCCTTCCAGGGAATCTCTATCTGACTCATCCCCTCCAGGGAATAACTTGGACTCGCTGCTTACTCCTTCCAGGGAATCTCCATCTGACTCATTCCCTCCAGAGAATAACTTTGGACGCGCTGTTTACTCCTTCGAATCATCTGACTCACTTCCTCCAGAGGGAACCTCTATCCAGACTGGCTGCGCCTTGATTTTAATTGGAACGATTTGTAAAGCAAGAGGCATAATCGATCGAACCCACACATGCAAGAATGTCCTTCACGAGGGAAATGCAGGATCGAGGAAAGAAGATGATCAATATTGATTTGCGGAGTGACACGGTAACTCTGCCTCCAGCCGAGATGAGAGAAGCGATGCACAAAGCTGAGCTTGGAGATGATGTGTATGGCGAGGATCCAACAGTCAATCGACTTCAAGAGATTGCAGCTGAGCGGGTGGGCAAGGAAGCAGGTCTATTCGTCCCGACAGGAACAATGGGAAATCTCATCGCGATGTTGACGCATGTTGCACGCGGCGAAGAAGCTATCGTAGGTGCCGAGTCCCATATCTTCGTACACGAGCAAGGGAGCGCCTCGACCCTTGGCGGCATTCATCTGAAGCCGCTGGCTAACAAACCGGACGGCAGCCTCGATCTTGAAGCAATCAAGTATGCGATTTCGCCTGATGACGATCACATGTGCAGAACGAAGTTGGTGTGCCTGGAAAACACGTTCGGCGGCAGTCCACTGGACAAAGAGTATGTAACCAAGTTCACCGACCTGGCGCACCAGCACTCACTAATCGCGCACCTCGACGGAGCGAGAATCTTCAATGCCGCAGTTGCGCTCGGCTGTAAAGTAACTGACCTTACGGCTGGATTCGATACCGTTCAATTCTGCTTTTCGAAAGGGTTGGCAGCCCCCTCCGGCTCGATGCTCTGCGGACCTAAGTCGTTCATCAAAGAAGCGCGCCGTTGGCGCAAAGCACTAGGCGGAGGAATGCGGCAAGTAGGCGTTTTGGCCGCTGGATGCCTGTATGCGGTCGACCACATGGTGCAACGCCTGCAGGAAGATCACGACACAGCAAAAGCTCTTGCCAAAGGAATTTCCACAATCGATGGTATCTCGGTCAACACGGCTCTGGCCAAAACTAACATGGTCTGGTTCGACATAGATTATCCAGGTGTGTCAGCCGACGATTTTGCAAATGCGGCGGAGAAGCACGGCTTGAAGATTCTGTCCTGTGGTCCGAAGACCTTGCGGACAGTAACGCACTATGGCATCTCTCTGAAGGATGTCGAGAAAGCAAGCGAGATCGTTGCACAGACTGCGAAAGAGTGCTCTAAGCAGCTCGCTACCAGATAAGAACTTTCCTCAAAGAGAACTATTCAGTATCGAGAGGTTGATTCAACAAATGCATCGTCCCGCTTAAACAGTTGGACGAAGCTTGAGCGTGGATCAGCCTCGTTAAATCTTGACAGTCACGAAAATTCAAACGAACTGATGCGACCATAATACCGCCGAGTATTCATGCGAGATCTTTGACATATCAAATTTTTCTTGTAGTCAGCGAAATCGAAATTTTAGTGACGAAAACGATTCTTGCACGCACGTTCGGAACTGGTGATCGTTTCGGGCATCTCACAGTCAGTCAAGATGTAACTTGGGCTAAATTTCGAATGAGCCATTTAGACGTCGAGACCTGATGCCGCTCAATGT
This sequence comes from Candidatus Obscuribacterales bacterium, assembly GCA_019746975.1. GTDB lineage: Bacteria > Cyanobacteriota > Vampirovibrionia > Obscuribacterales > Obscuribacteraceae > JADYXR01. The sequence goes on along the minus strand of JAIERK010000025.1, from coordinate 38,037 downwards.
CAATTGATCAAAGATTATCCTTCGCCCAGAGGGCCAGCTGCGTTCGATCACGCAAGTTGAGTTGACCGAGAATCTTCGTGACGTAATTCTTGACCGTCCCTTGCGTGATATACAAGGATTCCGCGATCTCCTTATTGCTCTTCCCAAGGGCGACCAACTCGATTATCTCAGCTTCCCGTTCGCTGAAGGTCTTCATAAGTTCGACCTTCTTTCCCTTTTCGGAGCCATGCATAAGTGATACTACTTTTGGTGTCACCGATGGGCTAAGCTGAGTGTAGCCTTCATTGACTGCCCGAATAGCGGTCGCCAGCTTCTCCGAAGGACTGTCTTTCAGGAGGTAGCCACAAGCGCCCGCTCTGAGCGCTCCCATGATCAATTCATCTTCCTCATAGGTGGTAAGCACCAACACCTTTATAGCGGGATAGCGCTTGTGAATCTCTTGCGTGGCTTCGACACCATTCTTCTTCGGCATTCGCATGTCCATGAGCACAACATCAGGCTGCAAGAATCCAACCTGCGTCAATGCTTCCTCTCCATCGCCGGCCTGACCGACTATCTCGAGGTCATCCTCGAGAGCGAGAAGTGTAGCCAGCCCCTGCCGGACAAGCACCTGATCATCAACGATTAGAACCTTGATTGCCACTAAGTTTTCCCCAGCAAAACAGTTCGTTTGAATTATACCCATCACGAAGAAACAATGGGAATCTCCACCGCTACGGCGGTCCCATTGCCATTGCTAGATGTGATGCTGACACTACCCTTGAGATCATCAACACGCTCTCTAATCCCGGTCAAACCAAAACCGCTCGCTTTCGAATCCGAGTCGAAGCCTTTGCCATTATCGTATACCCGGATGGTCAAAATATCGCCGATGCTGGCTAAGGTGACCTCAATCTCGGAGGCACCGCTATGTTTCAATGCATTGGTGCATGACTCCTGAATAATCCGAAATATGTGATACGCGGTCATGGCTGGAACAGCCGGAAGATCGAGCGAGCTTGTCACTTTAAGATTGCCACTACTTTCAATACCATCTAGAAGATTCTTCAATGCATCTTGGAAATCAAACTCTTCCATACGCATCAGAGCTATCGAATTTCGGACATCACGAAGAGAGCGCTTAGCCATTCGCTCAGCCGCTTCCAGTGCACTTTCTGACTTCTCAGGATCACGATGCAAAAGCTTTCGAGCAACCTCCAATTGAACACTTAGCGACGTGAGCGAATGTCCGACGCCATCATGAATGTCCCGAGCTATGCGGGCGCGTTCAAGATCGGCAGCCATATATGCAAGCTCCCGAGACATTCTCTCGGTTTCAATAATCTGCTGTTTTCCGAGTACGAGAGACTGCACCAACATGGCGACAAGCGCCATTACGACGCCCTGCCAGAGAGTGTTGTAAAAGAATGTCGGCAAGAGGAACACTATGGCGGCGCCGGTATCTACAGGTAACGCCTCCCACTGCCAGAACCAGAACTTAAGATAGGAAGATGCGCAAAGACACAAAAACACAACGCCAGACATCCACCACTTCAGCTTTCCATCTAATACAAGTGTGCAACGAGCGACAAGCATGGCATAGATTGGGTTGACCATCGTTGTTTGCCCACTTACATAAGCACACGAGACAAGAGTGGCACTGAGCCCGAGAAGGAAGAGCTTCGATCGTGTCGTGCGATCGATCAAGTCGAGGCGAGTAAGCACGAAATAAAGGAATAGAAGTGTAACTGTCGTCGTCCAGCGGTTGAGCAACATGTTGTCGGGCGGAATAATTCTGAGCATGAGAAGATGCGAAACACCGCTCACAATCAGAATCGCTTCATCGATGAACTGAATCTGTCTATAGAGGCTATGGTGAAAAAAGCGATCGCGAGGGTCCTGATCGCCGGCTTTTTTGTAGAGTGGTAAGGATAGTTCTTTGACCATGCGATCTAAACTGTACCCGTTTCCATTGAACGGTACGCACAGGTGCAAGCCTTACGCAGTGGTTTTGAATAGAGAGATAGGTTGCGGCGTGAAACCTGGAAAGACGCTGGCTATATCTTTATTGCCAAGCAACGATCGGACAACCTCGCTCAAGACGGAGCGATAATCAATGGCTACAGTCAGTCCGCTCGGACCGAGAAACTCAATCGGTGCCTCTTTCAATTGAGGCAGTCCACCGATAACCTGTCCGCCCTTTACACGCTTGCCGATGGCAAACAAGGCGAAGCCTCGTCCATGGTCTGTTCCCATCGAGCTGTTTTCGTATATTCGCCGACCGAATTCCGTCATTACGACAATCGTCACGCGGTCGAGGTTAGCATGTATGTCTGTGTATAACGAGCCAAGCCCGTCTGAGAGTTCTTTGATGTTGGACGCCTGCAGGCCGTCGGCTGCACCCTGAAAAAAATGCGTGTCCCAGCCACCATGGTCAACACAAGCGACCTCGAGTCCGACGTCAGCCTTTATCAACCGAGCCACCTCCCGCAATGCCGCACCGAATTCAGTGTCAGGATAATTTGCACCTGCAACGGGTTTTTGCGAGTGACTTTTCAACTTTTCGATTCTGTGCAGGAGGTCGAGCGTAACTTTGCCGGCGTTGCCGAGCAGATCGACATCGCTGGAATACAGCATGGATAGTGCATTTGCAACGGCCTGAGGATTGCCTTTCGGTAGCGTAAGCTTAATCTCGTCGATGGACTTCAAGACACTGGCGGATGGCGCACCACGAAGCGCTTCTGGAATAGACGTACCGATTGCAACCGCTGACAGTGGCGTCATGCCACCACTGCGGGAATAGAGATGCCTTCCCAACCAGCCGCCACCAAGCTTCTTTCCAAAGCTCTCGCCGTGCTCGAGCTGATCCTGAGCTTCGAAGTGAGAACCCGACGTATTATCTGAGCCCACCCCCTGCACAACAAGCAGTTCACCCTCCTTGAATGCCGGTAGCAATGCCGACATGGTCGGATGCAGCGCATAGTGATCGTTGAGCCGAAGAGCCGCTTTTCTACCGGCGCTCCCGGGTCTGGCGATCGATAGAGTAGGTCGGACCGAGTAATAATTATCATCGGCATAGGGGATAAACATATTGAGAGTGTCCGCTCCGCCACGCAGAAATACGCAAACTAACGTGTGCGCTTGTGTTCTGCGCTCGCTGTCGGTGACGAGAGCCAGTCGTTTTAGAAATCCTCTTCTCGAGACCTTCTCCATAATCCACCTGTTAAAATCGCTGGAACGCTGGACAGGCAAGTACCAAGCCGAGCAAATCCGAGTTGCCTTTTTTGAAAGACTTTAATGCCTGAATCTCGGCTTCGGTCGCCTTCCTTCCTACAAAATGTCGAATCAACAAATCGGTATCGAGGTCGCTCTTACTATCCGGAAGCAGTGCGGATGCTAACTGTTCGGATGATACGCTCACCGAGGGCAGATCGTTACCGGCGAGCGCCAGCGCGAAATTCCAGCGCCAGAGTAAAGTGCCGAGCCACGGCATCATCTCCTCTGGATAGCCATCCGGCGTCGGATATTGAAAAGGTCCATGTCCCATTCGCGACAAATACTCAACCAGACCGGACTTCGCGTGGGTATCCGCACCAATACCGCGAAGCGCCGACACCATGTATCGAAAAGGTCGCTTGAATTTCTCTCCCTTGTGTTGTTGAAACTGCTCGGAAGTCAAAATGGTACGAATCACTAGCCTGATATCGCCTCTGGTGCCCCTGAACTTATCCGCTACGGTGCCGACAAGCGCTGAGGGAGGATCATCCGAGACAAAGTATCTCACCAACTTCGTGGCTATATACCGCGCCGTGGATGGATGATTGGTAACAATGTCTATCAGGCGATCCACATCGTTCTGTCCGCCACCACGGGCGATGGTTTTCCCAAGCACAACCTTCTCTCCATCATCGTGAGATGCGCTATCGAAGTAAACACTTCCTTTGGCAAACTCACCTTTCTGATGAAGCTTCCAGCCGGTCAAACAGCGCGCCGCTTCGTAAACATCCTCCTGCGTGTAACCGCCGTCGACTCCGAGCGTATGCAACTCCAACAGCTCCCGCGCATAGTTTTCGTTGGGAACATCAGTTGGACGAGCGCGCCTGTTTTCTTTGCCATCAAGATAGACCAGCATCGCCGGAGAAAGACAAGACGATTTGATCAACTCTTTGAAGTTTCCGAGCGCATGAGCGCGCACAACCCATCTGTCGTCTCCTGCTTTCAGATAGATGCAGTCGCCTTTCTCCAGATTGATATTTAGATGATCGGTCCAGAACGCTACCATCACCTCGAGAAGTTGGCGCTTCGAATAGATCGCGCGCAAAAGCGTATACCGGGTCAGGTCATCGCGTAAAACATTGTTTTTGAACTCATAACAATCGCCTGGACTTAAATAGATCGTCTCGAATCGACGAGCCCTGAGCTCACACAATCCATCATCAATCTTTTCGGGGTTGAGTTGCTCGTCCAACCAGGCGGAGGCACCCATCGTCTTAACGCGCTCGAGATCACCAGGCCAGGGTCCGTAGCCGGCCCTCGACAGGAGATGAAAATTGGGATCAATCTCTTTGCCATTGGGTGGATTGAGTCGATCCGGAATTGTCAGGCCCAGTCGGCGAGAGGCTTCACTTATCGCTCCATCGCAGCCGGAAAGGACGGTGCCACCACCGAGCAAGGCGGTCAACTGCAATACCTTTCTACGGCTCAGTCTCATCAGCAGACCTCGGCAATCGAATTATGCACCGCTGCAGTCAACGGACGGTTCCGTCAACGCCTGCCGAGCCATCTGCTCTATACGCTTGTCGCGCTCACCTTTGCCGCCTTTCCATTCGTGGAAGAGGGCGCGAATGGCAGCACCGCACCCAACAATCGTGGCGACTGGCAGAATCAACAACCATCCCAGAAAGGGAAAAAGAAAACTCAAAACTAATACAGACCCGCCACGAACGGTGCATCTCCAGGGAGCCTGCCCCGCTGTTTCTCCACCTAACCTGTCGCCTATGAGCTCTGCCATAGCCGCGACACCGATACTGGCAAACAACAGATAAACTCCAGCGATCAGGATGGCGACGAGCCCCCAGGGTCCTTGCTTATCGTTGGCGAGCGCGCCAAACACAATCACCGTCAGCGCGGTCAGAGGCAAGCCCAGGAAGAACGATTTCACCATTCCATTGTAGTGAGCCTCACGGGCGCCAACAATGAGCGGTTCCCAGATGGCCCTGCAAAACAACCAGATGGCGTTAAAACAGATGAGCAGTCCCACGATCACAAGGAAGATTGCCATCGTATCAGCAAGAACCATAGAGCACCTCCCAGCTATAGAGCGACCGGTTTTGACGGGCTCCTGACAAGGACTATATACCCAGATTAAAATAGGCTTACGTGGGGTTGGCGTTTGGCGTCTTCACACTCGGGTAGAATCGGAATACCAGGACGACCATTCACGGTCTTCCGTATACTCGGGCATGGAATATGAAGCTTCTTCTCGCTGTAGACGATTCAACATTTTCAGAGCGGGCCGCGGATGCGCTCTGTCACTTCGAATGGCTGGGCGGCTCAGAGTTGTCGGTGCTCAATGTAGTTAAACCGATTGATTATCTCCTCCCCTTTGGTATCATGGATGATACCGAAAATAAAGACACGAAAGAGCAGGAGATCGTTGAGGCCAGAGACAAGTGGATGAAAGCACTGGCCAAAAAGATCTCGCAAAAGCTGCCGAAGCTGAAAGTATCGCACAAAGTAAAGTTCGGCTACACTCGCTTCATGATCATAAAAACTGCTGTTGAAGAGTCAGCAGACCTCATCGTCATGGGCTCACAGGGTCGAACAGGTGCAAAGCGCCTACTGCTCGGCAGCGTGTCATGCAGTGTGTGTGAGTACGCACCCTGTCCCGTGCTCATCGTTAAAGGAGATGAGGCGACCTGGGGCAATTTCGAGCGAGTTTTAGTGGCCTTCGACGGTTCACCGTATTCGCATGATGCGATCGACTGGATTTGCGACAGGAAATGGCCCGATGGCACCAAAGTGTTCATCGTCATGACGCTTCCGGAGTTCGACACCATCGATGCACAGAATGTCAGCCAGGTGGAGAGCGGCGTCTTGAAGGCGCAATGGACGATTATTCATTCGAGAGCAATGCGTTTACTCGAGGAGAGCGCAGTGCTTTTAGGCGAAAAACTCGGTCGCGACAATGTCACGATAGAAGCGATTCCCGGAGATCCGCGCACCGAGTTGCTCAAGGCTGCCACCAAATTTGGTGCCCAGCTGGTTATTATGGGCTCACGCGGACGAACAGGACTGACAAAATTCCTACTCGGCAGCGTCTCGCTCCATCTCGCCAACAACTCGACAGTGCCGGTCCTTATCGTGAAGAGGCTAGCGCCTGAGACGCTCGCCAGCATCTACGCTACAGAAACTCCCACAAACGCGCAGGCGTCGAGACAAAAGAAGTAACCTTGTCTACTTTGTTGAAAAGCACTAGACTAAACGAATTGTGCCGTTCATCTTATTCGTGGTCCAGCCATGAGTACTTTTACTAAATCTCCCATAATTTTTGCTGCCGTTTTTCTGATTTGCGGCTGCAACGCACCAACTGGCCCGGCCACTGCTCCAGCCCAATTGAAAGTAGAGGCCGGCTCCGCGGCGCCCGAAGCCAACTGGGGTACCGACAAGCCCAGCCAGGCAGCTAATCCATCAAATCAGTCCGGGTGCACCACATCAGGCAGCGCAAAGATCGAGACCCAAACCGGACCTCGATTTCAGCGCGGCGCACTGCTTGCAAAACAGAACAACGCGAATTCCGCACCGACAGTTAATCCACTTGTCGCGCAGTATGGACAACCTCGGCTAGAACGGGCCGCAGTGATTCGCAACTGGGCTCACGTCTCGGTCGCACCGGTTGGGATAGACGCCTTCATCAAGACTGCATGGACAGGAGGATTCTTGCAAGTTCGCCTGGCATTGTTGGGTCCTAAGGATAATCTAGAACAATTCGCCAGAGAGCAGAACAATCTGAAGTTGACCTTTCAGGACCGTGCAGGCAACCCGATCTATCAATTCATCATTCCTATAGACCAAATAAAAGAAGCGCCACCTGGCGTCAACGGCGGCACCCCAACCTTTGCAGTAGAAGGCTCCATGGAGATTCCACTCGAGCTGTACGAAGATTTTTATCAGTGGATGTTCGAGTGGGACTAAGCCTCGACATGCCTAGTAGCAGTGTTGAGTTCAGGCAGATCATAGATACTCGTCCGTCCGACGCAGTCGCTCTAGCATTGCGCGAGCGAGCTCCCATCTATGTGTCGCCCGAGGTATTCGCTGAAGGCACCATCTCGCTTATTGAGGAGCAGGATGCCAGAGAGACGCAAGACTTTCACCAATTCGTCGAAGAGATAAAAGCATCTGATTTTGTTTGCCGGAAGAGAGCTCGGACGCCGCATAGATTGCACGTCACCACGAGCCGCCGCCTCCGTCAGACCCACTAGAGCTACCTGAATCTGAGCTTCCGCAGTCACTCGAAGTCGAAGAGGATGATGATGATGATGATGATGATGACCAATCGTTCTCTGTATTGTCGTAATAAGGAGAGGCAAAGCTGCTTCCGAACCTGTTTCGTTTTCCGTGACGATGCCGCGCTACACACGGACAACTGACGGGACACTTACAGCTCCACTCGCTGGAGCAGCTGCAACTCGCTGTGGCAATAGCTCCGCAAACTGTCGCGAGTAGGGCCGGAATGAACATTAGTAGGACTATGAAAATCGGCATCGAATCCAGCTTGCTACTTGCGTCCAACGACGCAAGCGCCGATGCAGCCGCAGCGGCCGCAGCAGCAGTAGATGGCTTCGGGCTATTGACCGGTCGACCGGCATAAACCTCGCCCAGGGGACAAATCACATCGACACCCTCGCCGGGTTGAATCGCAGTTTCGATCACACGAAAAGCCGAATCCTTACCTATGTCAATTGACCTGGCAGTCTTAGCCCTTGCAGTAAGCGCCTTTGGCAAAGGCCCATCGGAATGAAGCTTGAGATCAAACCTCGAAATTTTTTGAGACCAGTTGTGACCAGTTGGAGACCAATTTAGCGTTCCATCATCTTTAATCGCGCCGCCGAGCCTGTACTGAATTCGATAGGTGTGGGTTCCGGTTACCTGCTTGTCAGGTGAGCCTATTCGCAGATAAGTCTTGCCGAGATTCGACGTCGTTGAAGTTTTGTATGCAGAACCGCTTTTGTCGGAGACCTTCTTGACGGTCACCTGTTGCGCCTGCCCGAACACGCGTTCGATTCCGTGCCGGCGAGCCTTGCCGAAATCAATTGTAATTGTCTCAGTCACCTCGATTGTACGCGTAGACTTAACTAGTCTCGCATCTACATCGTAAGACGAAATCACCTCTGCTCGTGACGCACGTGCTGTGCTAACGCACAGGGCCAAAACCGTGATTACAACATTGAATAGACCTAATGTTCGCTTGATTTTGGACTTCATTTGTAGAACCTCAGGTACCAACTCAGATATTGTTACAAGGGGGTAGTTAAGACGAAGTTAGGAAAACCATAGAAAAGCCACGGTTTCAGGATCCACTAACGATTGTCAAGTATTTTGATATTGCAGTATGGCGAATGGAAAATCAATTGAAGGAATTTCACAAAAATGTCACGACATTTCCGTATTCTTTAAGCTCGATCACGCGCAACATAGTCGCAGCGAATTTTTCACCGCTGCACCAGGTTGACAGCCTTAGCTGTTAAAACCAAAGTTACTATATAGAAAGACTAACGCGCACTGAGAGGAAACTTGAGCGTTGTAGTTCGTCTTGATAATGAGCCTTCTAAAGTGGATCTCCACGGGTATCCCTCTTGTTCGACTAAATCGAACAAAGTGGTGCCAATCAGAAATCTGCACGAAAGCTTTGTGGTTGGATTGGCTCTGGCTGTAATTCTTACAGGATTGAGCTCCCCAACTGTCATGGCGACTGAGTCAAAAAATTCCAGTGATAGCAGCTTGAAAAATGCAATCACGCTGTACGGAAAAGAAAGTTATAACGAGGCGCTGCCAGAATTTGAAAAGCTGACTAAGTCTCCGAAAACCGCAGAAGTATCACGGTATTACAAGGCTCTCTGTCTACAAAACCAACTCCAGTATAGAGCGGCGAAAGATGAATTTTCGTATCTCTATTACAATGCGAAAGACAAGAACATCAGGTACAAAGCCTGGGAAGCGCTCAAGAATTTATTACTACTATCGTCGAAAACTCAGGCGAGTAAGATCGCCAAGACCAAGGACCCTCGCGCCGATGCTTGGGTTACACCCACAGCGGGTTACGGTCGCTCAGGTCCGCCGCCGACCTCGACATTAGAAGTCACCATAATACCAACGAGTTGCGGTCGCAGGGGACGGTAATTCCCATTGACACCGCCGTTCGCAATTCATATTATTTGCCCTGATAGTTGGTGAAAAGGGCGAAAGAAGCCAACCTAATCGTCACTCCACATTTCTCCAGCAGCACCCTAATGACAAGAACAAATCCGATTTATCGACGATTTCGTCGAAACAGCCAAGGAAGCGCAATCACGGAGACCGGTCCAGCACTCTTCCTTTTGCTAATCATCATTCTTTTTCCGCTCCTAGACCTGATGTATATGGGTCTCGCCTTCGGTATCGTCTGGTACCTCAATCACTTGGAAGTACGCGAATTAGCATTGCGCGTACCGAGCGAATCAACACAAGTTCTCACCGACATCGACCGCCTGTTTGTTAATCAAGGACTGGGCAGATTCGTCGGAATGACAACAGGCAGCATAACTCACCCTGGTGGGGCCCGCCGTGCCGGCGCCCCGGTCATGGTGACCTGCCAGACCAACGTCACAGTGCTTCCATTCATGAGCATACCCTTCCTGATTCCAGTCTCCGGTATCAACCAACCGGTTAATTTCGTTGTGACCAGCACCAGACTACAGGAAGAAGAGGGAGTGAATTGATCATGAAATCACGGACCAGAAGAGGCGCTAAGAGCCAACGTGGTGCGAGTTTGGTTGAAGTAACCGCCGGCCTATTCTTAATCGTTCCATTATTCCTCTGTATCATCGACCTGTCGGCAATCGTTCTTGGTCAAATCACTAATGACACTCTGGTAAAACGCGTGGCTCGAGCCGCTGCACACGAGGCCAATTCCTCGGCAGCAGGCACCGCAGCGAGTACCATCATTACTTCGTTCGGCGGCAGCGAGATCGTGTCGAACCCGCAACTTGTCGCTCTGTCATACAACGCAGCCAACAACGGCATCGTCGTGGCAGAGACCAGGCTGACGATAAAAGTGCCGGCGCCGGTTCCATTCGTTCCGCTCTTGCAAACAACGCGTGTAATGAATGCCCGAGCGACAGAACCAATTGTCATGCTTCCAGCGAACCCATAGTTTGGTTTAATCTATACCAGAAACTGTGGTGGCATCATAACTAATGACCAATCTTTCTGTGTCCAAAAACGGTATCGCCTGGCTGCTTGGAATAACGGCGCTGTGTACTTTCACACATGCATTTGCTCAGGGCGGCGAAAAGGCAAAAGACTCAAAAACACCAACAGTGATGGCAACGCAGCGTGATGCGAGCGTCAACGTAAAAACGAACACCAGAGAGATGACGATCGAGGGTGAGGTCGTCGACACCTGGTGCTACTGCTCAGGAGTGATGGGTGACGGAAGGGGTGAGAAGCATAAAAAATGCGCCAGACTCTGCGTCGGGGGTGGAGTCACAGCAGGGATACTCGCTGATGACGGCACTTTATACATCGCCGCCAAACATCAGGGATACAAAGGCTGTGCCGGACTGTTGTTGCCGTACGTGGCCGAAAGGGTGAAGGCCAAAGGTTGGCTGGCCGAACGCGGCGGGTGCAAAGTCCTGAAGATCACCTCTGTGGAGCGGGTGACGAAGAGCCAAAAGTAGAGCGCAGGGCATCTTTGACGCTCCACGCGAAGTCTCTGCTTTTATTCGACAGGCGGTGCTTCAGTCGAGCATAGCGGTCGGTTATTTCCTTATCCTGAGGCGCCAGGATACTGGCTTTTCGATACATGTCGAGAGCCGACGCATAGTTGCGCAAATGAATCTCGTAGTCTTTTCCCAGACGGAAAAAACCGCGCGCCAACGGCAAGTTGTCTGACAAAATTGAAGGACAGGCGCTAATGCCGGACTCGTAGCTCGCAATCGCGCGATCGTAGCGACCGAGCCGATCGAAGACATCGCCCAGAGCGAACTGGAATGCTCTGCATCGCCGCGATTTTTTGAGCTCGCCCTCTATGGACAAAACGGTGTCGTCAAACTCGCTGTCCGATAGCACCTTTCCAAGCCCGATTATTTGCGCTTTCGAACGCTCGAGCAGCTCACGAGAAATCTCGTTGCATGATAGATCCAGTAGGTATAGTGCCAAGGCGCCCCTATTGTCCTTGAGCTGCTGCAAATGGGAAGCTGCGACAACGGCGGTGGCATTGGAGCAAGGATTTGCTCGACCGGCAAGTTCGTAGGCTTTGCTGGCATCCGCTTCTCGATTCAAATGCAAGAGAATATCGCCCTTCAACATCAGCGCACGACTGTCCTTGGGATCGTTAGCCAGGTCCCATTCAATCGCTTCCAGCGCGTCTTTGAAGCGTCCCTGGACCATTCTCATAGAGGCACAGGTGAAGCCATAACCGCTCTGTTTTCTGCCGGCTCGACTAGCCTGTTCGAAAAGCTGTTTTGCATCAGCTTGACGCTGAGCCTTCTCCAAAGCAAGGCCGATTTGGAACAACTTTGCTCCATCATTCTTCAAAAGGTCCCTCGCAACCGGAAGTTCCTTGTCAACAACCGCCGGCTCCTCAATGCGAATTACGAGCAGGCACCGTCTATAGTGCGCATCGGAAAATCTGGGCTCGCATTCCACGGCTCTGGTGAATGAGTCGAGGGCAAGCTGCTCAAATCCCTTTTGCTCAAGAAAAACGCCCATCGCATAGTGAGCATGGGCGTTGTTTGGTTGGGATCCGACCAGTTGAGTGAGCACCTCGAGATCGGCATCTCTGAAGAATCCGTCCTCAATTCTCTTCGCCATACCATCTATTGTCTTCTGATCGAGCGCACGGATTTGCGCGTCCGGTACGGCCGCACCTGCTGGTGCCGAAAGGAAGAGCACGGCGGCCGCTACATACGCCGAGCGCACAATTCGACTATGCGTGAGCGATCGAGACCTCATTTTGAAGAGAGTTTGAAGCTGATTCGAATGTCGGTACGAAAACCCTTTGTCTTGTTAGCTGGAGAAACGTTGACGCTGATACCATTCTTGCCATGCGTCGCGCGCACGGCAGTGTGCTCGTCTCGCGGCATCGGATCGAGCTTCCACTGAAAATTCTTGAGGGCATCAACATACCACTGCAAGACGACTTCGGGCGTTTCCTTGGCACGATAATTCATACTGATGGCGGCACCACCAGTCTTGTTAGGATAAATCAGCCCCTCGACGAACTCCGGCTGTTGGCCGGTATATTTAGGTAAATCCGGCAGATCCATCGGACGGCGGAGGATTTGCCAGGCACCTTCTCCAGTACCACCCGATTCAGCGCGTTGCGCGATATATCGTTGATTCTGATTGACTACCAGAGCGCGACTCGCACAACGCTGCTCCGCCGAGGCGATAGATGCGATGGCAATCGTCACCAGAAGCGCAATTGCCATCGCAATTTGAGGTTTACCTATCATCGTCATAGTAGCAAGGGGCCTCCTCTTACCAACTTCGGAAGGGTAGGCCTCCACTTTAGCACGGGCAGCAGAACTGTCCACCGCCAGCGGCTGAATTTCGCAATCTGATCACACCCAGAATATTTCTGAATCCGGAAGATGGCGTCCAGACCGTCGTATCCTGACCAGTAGCCTGTGAATCGAGCGGACAATCCCAGGGGTGCGGATAGCCACACTCACCACTGCAATTGGTGATTGCATCGAGTGAAAAAGGATTGGGAGATCTGAGGTAGGTCTCTGGAGTGCCATCCGGCAAGTTAACACCAGGTTGAGTCAGATCAGGCAGTTGCCAGGGCGGAGGGCTGGTCGACAGCACGACCCTGTTGGTGCTCGGATTGCGATAGATGTAGCTCACACGTCCAAACGACACAGTTGAATTGAGGACATTGCTGACTTCTCCGCCACTTACGCCAGGCTTCATTTGATTCATGTAAGTGCGCAAGTCGGTGATGATACCCTCGTTGCTCGGAGAAGCTGCGTGGGTCTGATAGAGCAGTTCTCTGAGCGTACCTTCACGAATCTGGGTCAAACCACAGTCATCGTCATCGTACTTTTTGAGTCCAGTATTGTTGGCACTGGCGACGATGTTGGCGCATTCAGAACCCGAAGCTCTTTCTGCGCAGATATCGACGTGGAACTTCTCGACTGCCATCAAATTATTGACTGGTGTACCGGTGGTGCCTGGGCTTCCAGGTTGAGCAAAGGTGGCGACGAATGTGCCGACATTACATGGTTGACCACCCGATGTCGCCATCCGAATTGGAAAGTTAGGAGAGCCTGGAGGTCGGCCCTGCGAATGGTTGAGGGCTCCATTGGTGCACTTGGTGACAATATTGTTCTGCACGTAGCTGATGAATCCCTGGTCAGCCGCCAAAGCTTGAGGATTGGAGGTGAAGGGTCCGTAGGAGTCTATCCCGCAGGCATTCAGCAATGCGGCCAACTGCGCCTGAGCATTCGGATCGCCAGATTGCAACTGAGAGATGTTGGCGTTGACGAAATTCTTGATGTCCTGAAGAGTTGGACCGCCGCCAGATTGGTCGGCGATCAGACCGGAGGAAGAGCTCGGTCCGAGCACTTCAATGTAGTTGGGGCTCATGAGCTTGTCTTGCCAGATATCGAAGCCACCGGCGAACGACAGTCCGCTCAAGCTACCGGTGTTGTCGACGATGATGACACCACGTCTGATGTCACCAGGGAAGAGAGTATCGAGCGAACCGACGAGCGACATCGAAATTGCTCTGCTGACATTGCCACTGGCCTTTTGCTCAGTAGCTCTACCGGCTGATTTGAATGCATTCGGCGGTACATAGTTAGGAATCAGTCCACGATTTTGATCGGCACTGAAATTTCTCTGCGACACCAAGTGTGGTGGCAGACCCGGACGTAGCGGCACACCCCAGAGAGTTTCACTTCCATTACTCGCCAGCCGTGTGTATCCTGCCAGATACGATCGACCGCCGGGTCCACTCACAGTTACCGAGGTGAGAGCGGGACCGCCTGCCAAGATTTGAGCAGGTTCGAGGTAGACGTTGGTCGCGGCCCCTCTCGCCATGAGCGATATCTCGTGTTCGGTGCCGACATGGAAAACTGGATTATTGGTGGAATCGAACATTCGGATAGCGTGATTTTGGGCAACGTTGCCGAAGTGTCCATCAAAGTTGGATGAACTGGAAAGCTGCGTATTCAACCGATCGCTAATCCCGTGAAGCAAGGTCAGCATCTGCTCGGCGTGACCTCTAGCCGTGGTCGTGCCCAAAGCCTGGGCATTCGATGAAACTAAATAAGTTTGGGCGACCAGCTTGTTGATCGTCAGAAGATTCACTTCGCCAGTAGCCAGGTCATCTGAATCACCGAAGTGGTTGATTTCATCGGCTCCTGACAATGCAGTACCAGGGCGCCGCAGGACTTGCTTGGCAACGTTGAGGTTGCCGGCATCCGTAGCGTGTTGCAGCTCCTGGCCACCGCCAAGCTGCATGATCATGAGGAGCAAACCCGCTCCCAAAATTACTAAAACAAGCGCAACTGCCACGACAAGGCCAAGGAGCGCACCTTTTCTCGAACGACGTCCAGACATGGTCGAAACCCTCTCGAAATTCACCTTGGCAGAGGTTGGATGGCCCGAGCCGCGGCTAGCGGAAGTATCCTGGGAAAGCAAATCTTAACAAAGTTTAATTTTAGGTCCGCCGCAAGCGGAGGTCAAGTGAAAATCTACAGTCCGGGATTAATCAATTGGCAAATTGTAAGCAATGATGGGCTTCAACGCAATTTCTCAAGGGCAATTATTAACGTATTTTCCCCCCTCAATATCGCAATTTCCCTCGTCAGTCCTTTATCTTCTCGCGAACCCTGAGCAGGTTTTTCTCAGTTTGCGCAACGAGCGCAGGTTCTGCCTTACGCCGAATCGCAAGCGCCTCAAGGTATTTCGCCTCCGCCTCTTTCCACCGGCGCTTCTTTTCCAGTATTTCACCGATCAAGCATAAACTGACGGCGACATGAGGATGTTGGGCTCCCAGACGGAGTTTTCGAATTTCCAGCTGCTCTTCCAACCAGGGCTGTGTATCTGCACAGCGGTCCAAGGCGCAAGCTGAAGCGATGCATAGATTCAAGCTATCCAACAGCTTTTCGCTCTGTGGTTCACAACAAGATCTCTCCAGCCGGAGAGCTTCGCGCGCAGCGTCGCCGGATTCAACAAACTCTTTTTTGCGATAGTGCAGTTTGGCAATTTGCTTGTATATAGGTATAAGCAACTCATTGTTTTTGCCACCAAATTCGAGAGCGATTCTATGCGCGGAGTTAAGCGCCTCGAGCGCTTTTCCATCCTCATGATTGGCCACATATGCGTTCGACAAATCTAGGTATGCATTGATTACGCGTTGATCTTTGATCCCAGTTGAAGAAGCAGCGTTGGTACTCTCCTGCAACAAGGAGACTGCGTCGACGACTCGTCCTTCCTGAAGCGCCAAGCGCCCCCTGCGAAGCGAGTCATCGAAGGCATTCGTTTGCGAACAAGAAGCCAAAAGGAGACAGACCGATAGTAGTGATAAAACTATTTGTGGTGGCAGTAACTTTGGCATGGTGCGATCGTCGAAGTTATCGTTGTGATGGCGTCTGACAACATTGTCGGATAGTTAGTCGCGGATTGCATTACATTCGTGGACAGGGGGTAAGATATACTCGAATCGTAAGGTTAACTATTCTTTCCAAGAACTGTGAGGTAAAAGTTGAACCCGGCAGATGATAACAGGGCCGACTCGGACACCACTACCACCGCAGAATCCGAAAGCAAGGCAGAAGCTGGTGGCGGCAAATCGGCTGCGCCCGATAATGGCACAACGGAGGGACAATCGCCCTTCGAATTGACTGAGTCCGGAACCACTCAACGAAGCCTGGGCGACCAGGAAGACACCCTCACGAAGGGCACGCGCGAAGACCGAAAGAGTTGGGTTGAGGGCTGCAGGCAGACTCTTGTTTATATCGGACGCGTAAGTAACGATAAAACCCTTCACTTCCGCTCGTCGGACAAAGTTACCACTCGGCTATTGATCGGCGCCTTCCTTATGGCAGTCACCTTCCTGGCGCTGCCGTTCTTCGGGATGAACGGGATAGCTTTCTTCTGTTACGTAATTGCCGACATAATGCTGCTAGTCGCGGTCAGTGTGTTCGTGTTGAGCAGATTCGGCATTATCCGGGCGATGCAGCCCCGCCACGCTCTTGTATGCTGGCACCTCATGGTGGGTACAGGTCTGCTCGCACTTGTGATAGGATTCAACTTTATTGCAGTTATAGTCCTCTATATGATGAGGGAAAGACTGCAACTGTTGTTTCCCGGTGGCTGATTAAACGCACATGTCCACGAGTCGGTCAGGGTCGCGCAATCTCGACCCGCTCTCAGACAAAACCCGCTGTAGCGCGGTCAAGCCCAGCTCCCTTCGATGGAGCAGTTTTGCTATCGCAATTTTCCTTGTAACTAGTGCTCACTATGCCGAAGCTGGCACCGCTGACGGTACTGCTTCGCAATCGGCAGAGACCATTGTCGTAAAGAAGAGCAAGGCCCCCTTCGTCAGGCTCGACTTCCAAGTCAAGGCGAGTTGTGTCTCCTGCGTGCGACGTGTTGCGAAAGCGCTGAAGAGTTTGCGCGGCGTTACTAACGCCGACGTCTCGATCTACTATCCACATTGGGCTGTAGTGGTTATCAACACCGCGGAGACTGATGAATCGAAGGTCTTGGCTGCTATTACTAAAGAGAAAGCAGAGATTCGCCAGTTCGAACAACAGGATTTGCAGACAAAACCAATCCTGGTCGTTCCGAAAACTGATGCCCCACGTCGGCTGTGAAGAGAAGGACGGCAAGGATTCCTCAGAGGGAATAATTTGGCAGCCATTTTCATTCCTCCAACGGCATACTCATCAAAGTTATTCCTGGGGGCCCGAATTTTTATTCCCTCAAAGACATGGACCTCATTTCGGCGTCTCGTCGGCCTAAAGCAAGTTCGAATACAGCCCACGCTCGAGCCCCTCGATCCCTCCTTCGAAGCGCCGGCCTCTCGCCGGCATAGAGCGCGTTCGGAGACTGTCCAAGTCGAAGTTCCGCGCTCCGCCATGCGAAGCGTGACCAGGAGGACGACTTCGTCGCATCGAATGCGCAGATCGTCTCGTCAAATTCTCTCCATCTGCATCGCTGTCCTCGCAGTGTTGCCTATAGCCGGTTGCAGCGGTATGCGAAATCCATTTGAGAAGCAGCCTGTTATACAGTTTCAACCAGAATCAATCGATCTCGGAAAAGTCGAAGAAGGACAAGAGATTAAGACTGCATTCACTATAAAAAACAGCGGCAACGAGATTCTAAAAATTCATGAGGCGCATTCTAGCTGCGGATGCACTGTACCCAAGCTCAAGACCAATGAACTGAAGCCCGGTGATACCACCACACTCGATATCACCGTCGATACATCAATGAAGCAAGGTACTGTTGTAAAAACGATTGATGTTTCATCCAATGATCCCGTCACCCCAGTGGTAGCGCTGTCAATCAAGCTCGCCGTCAACAACCGACACGACGGCTTGACCGAATCGGGCAGAATCAAGATTTTCACTGACGATAAGTGCACGAGCTGTCATGTCGACAGAGGTGTCGGATTAGGCGGGAAGGATCTATTTGAAGCTGACTGCGCAATGTGTCACGGCGAAACTGCCCGTGGTGCTGTCGGCGGAGCGCTGATTTTCGGCAATTACGACGATCCAAAATATGCGAAGCATATTCGCGACATCATATCGTACGGTAGCAAGACGCACAAATCGATGCCTGGCTTTCTTGATACCGCGGGCGGTCCGCTAATTAAAGAGCAGATTGATTCGCTATTAGTTTATCTAAAAAAACTATCTGAAGCTGAGAAATCAAAGGCGGGAGGCAAGACGGAGAGCCCAACGACAAAGGAAGTAACCAGAGACAAAAGTAGTCAAAGCAAGAAGGAAACAGATTGAAATGAAGCAAGATCTCAGCTCTCTATCAAAAATCATAGCCAACTGGAATGGTGAATTCATGCCGCTCACCGAAGTACGCGTGTCTGTGTTGGACCGCGGATTTCTATTCGGAGATGCGGTCTACGAAGTTGTTCGCCTATACAACAATAAGCTCTTCCGTCTCGAAGATCACCTGCATCGCCTGTCCGACAGCCTCCAATCGCTGGACATCCGCCATGTCGACGTAGACGAAGTAAAAGCTCGGCTATCAGCCACTGTAAAGGAGAACGGAGAAAGCGAGGCGCTTGTCTATCTTCAAGTCACTCGAGGCGAGGCTGTGCGTGCGCATGCGTATCCCGAAAATTACCAACCCAATATTTTGATTTACGTCACGCCGTTTCATAATCCATTTGAACAACAGCATAAGACCGGCGTCTCAGCAGTTACTTACAAAGACATCAGATGGGGGCGCAACGATATTAAAGCGACCAGTCTAGCAGCGAACTGCATGGCGGCTCAGCACGCAAAGCAAAACGGAGCGATGGAGGTGGTTTTCATCGATCCGGAAGGCTATATGACCGAGGGCAGTCACACTTCGCTATTTGGTATTCGTGGTGGGAAGCTGGTCGTCGCACCATCATCGTCTAAGGTCTTGCCCGGCATCACCAAGCGGCAGGTGCTGGAGTTGGCCGCACAGGCAAGCATTGAACTCGAGGAGACGCGGCTGAAGGAGAGTGAGATTTTCGAGTTGGAAGAATTCTTTCTCGCTGGCACACCTGAAGAGGTAATTTCCATCGTCAAGGTCAACGATCGAGAGATCGGCAACGGCAAACCCGGTCCGATTGTTCGCAAACTCCACGAGGCATTCGTAGCCTGCCTCACGGCGCACGTCTGATCGCCGCAACTTGACTTTTCCCCTGGTCTCATCACCGGCGAAACATTAGGCTCACTCTCAGACCAGCGTCCAAGAATCGCGCAGCGACTGAGACAGCCTGCTTCCAGTCAGCTCCTGCGCTGGTAATACCTACTGGTTGGGAACGCCGCTGAACTCGCAATCATCCGCGAGTTGCGATGCTCGACCGAACATGTCCACTCAAAGGCGCATAGTTATTCAAACTTGAAGGTCGACGAAGGATGTTCCTCGTGCCACATTGCCTCATTGGCTCGGCACTGTTCGCAATACTCAACATACCTATCTGTCGGAGAGTCAGGCGAAACAACACATCCGCCATTGACGCTCGATGCCGACCAGGGGAAGCCGGCATACTTAGCTGCGATGTACTCATCCGAGTATCGTATCAGTCCATACCTAACAGGAACAGACTCCCTCTTGAACGGTTCACAATGCACCGGACATACATGGCTCATCTCCGAGCTTAGACGAGAGAAAAATCGCCAGACATTCGAGACAAACTTCCACATTTTGAGTCGCGATCCTCGGATAGAACTACTGTACTAGCCAATCATCATAGGCCTTCCGATCGAGCTCCGATTCTTTAGAACCAACGCCTTGAAGGTCGCGAGTTGGTCGAGTTGTAGTACCAGCGACCTTCTTCACGGCATTAGCTTTACCCGCAAGCTTCTTGCCCGACGCACTTCCACTGCCCTTGGTCGCTACCGACTTGCCGTCATTCACCGCTGGTGGTGACAGCGACTCACCAGTCAAAGTCAAGCCTCGGGCTTTCATTATCTTCTTCATCCCGTCAATATTGCTCTCGATGAAGGTGCGCTCCGAGCTTGGCATACTCTTGAACGACATTGCCTTGGTGAAGCACCTATAGCTTTCGGGAAATCGCTCCTGTGTCATTAGAATGTTGCCGAGGTTGCTCCACGAAGTCCAGTCATTATGGTTGAGCTCAACGGCCTTACGGCATGCGGCTTCAGCACCGGCGACATCGCCTACCTTTCGATATGCCACGGTTAAATTCGTATAGACGTCGGCATCAAAGGGATAAATATTGATCGCATCATTGTATTTCTCGATCGCCTTCTCGTACCATTCCTTAGCCAAGTATCGATTGCCGAGATTGTAGTGAGGAAGGGATTCCGCATACTGCACCCGATCGCCCTTACCGGGAAATCCCTCCGCATTACCGCATTGGACACCCGTGAGAACGTGAAGTACTGCGATTGCGAGGGCAACTTGTTTGTTTGATCTAAACATAAGGTGTTATGCAAAGCGTGTCATTGGATTTGCCAGATGCAATCAGGTTACAGTATTTGTCAGCGAGTAGCCTTTTTATGAGCAAAGCACAATAATGTGAGTATCACTGCCGCCAAAATATTGGTCTATTCGAGACATTCGTCAATACCTCAGGGAGAGCGCCCATTGGTCGAGGAAAATCGCGAGCCTAACGATCCCGAAGAGCCGATCTGGATTTCAGCCGCGACCACCATTCAGTCTTTTGTTTTGGCAGTCGCTTGCTTCATGGTGATTCCCTGGCACTATTACTATGAGAGAATCTTGCTCTGGGACGATGAGAAAGGGCTGGCTGTTTTCTTCGGAGTTCTTAGTATTCTCAATGCGGTTTCGCTAGTCATAAGAACGAAGGCCGTCGAGGTCACGAACATCTCATGGAAGCGCCTCGAAAACAGACACGTGGCGCTCTGTGGCTCATACTTCTGCAACACACTCTTCTGGTGTGGTCTGGCCATTTGGTGCATACATAAAGATCTTGGAGTCGATCGCAATGTCTGCTATCTCGTAACCGCAGCAGGTACTTTCGGGCACACAGCCCTATCTTATGCCCGATGGAAGATCACCAAGGGGATGGGCGATAACTTGATCACATTCGTGTATGGAGTGCTTTCAGTGCTCATCACTCTAACTTTTCTCTCCGGGGACAATGTGTTCTAACAGTGCGGAGGCAGTCTCGAGGGCACCATTGACGATTGCAGAAGATCGTTTTCGGCATGACGCTTCGCCGCACTAACGGCTCTCTAGCCGACCGGTAGCAGCTTCTCTGAAATCATGTAGGCTGCTATTCCGTATGCGACCGCCACATTAAGGGATTCTTTCATTCCCTTCATTGGAAGGTGACAGACAAGGTCGCAGAAATTCAAAACTTGAGGCGAGAGACCGCTGACTTCATTACCAACAACGAGGCACATAGGCGTATCTAACTTTCGCGAGGCAAGGTCTTCCCCCAAGAGAACACTGGTATCATTTTTCTCTAAACCAACTATTTGCACTCTCGTCGATTTTAGTTTTTCCAATACTGTTAGGGGATTGACGTCATACTGCCAAGACACATGATTCTCGGCGCCGAGACTGACTTTCTCGATCTCTTTGCGCGGAGGAGATCCGGTGATTCCGGTCAGATAGATATGTTCGAACTGGGCACCATCTGAGGTGCGAAAAATCGAACCGACATTCCAGAGACTGCGAACATCTTCAACAAGTACCGATAGCTTCGGTTTGAACTCCGGGCTTCGCTCAGGTCCACCAGAAAGAGCGTCCTTTCGAACACGCTTATCATGTTCGCGCTCGATGATTGCGGCAGCATCCATGGATCGAAAAGATGCGGCTCTATTGCAATGCGGACACACACCTACATCGTGACCACGTTTATCCAGATTGTCCCCGGGAAGATCAAACTCGAATAGACAATCCGGGTATGGACAAATGGTTCGCATAGCGCCTATAGAGCCACTTTGGCTATCGCTTCGACTATTTCACTCTCTTTGTATCTGCGACCTAATGCGTCCGCAGTAATAATTGCATCGAACACCATCGGAGAGGTCACTTCGAAAGGCTCATTGTGCGCGGTCTCTCCTTCCATGACAGTCCGCTCTGCGACGCGGCGAAGAGATTCTCTATTCAAATCGTTGATGCCGATCTCTCCGAGAGTGATCGGCAAGCCAACATCAGAACAGTACTCCAGGATCGGCGAAATCAGATCCAACCCCTTACCTTCCATCACCAGCTGAACCAACAGACCGAAGGCGACTTTCTCTCCATGGTAGTAATTGTGCGTCTCAGAAAGCACAGTCAAGCCATTATGCACGGAGTGCGCGACGGCCAACCCTCCGGACTCAAAGCCCAGCCCAGATAAAAGTGTGTTGGCTTCGACGATCCGTTCTAAAGCAGGTGTCACGGCACGGTTGCTCACTGCATCTATCGCTTCGATGCTGTCGTTGATCAACGTTTTATAACAAACTTCAGCGAGAGCAAGCGCACTAAGGCTGGTGGCACCACCGAGCTGATTTTTCTTACCGGCATTGATCACTGTCTGCGCTTCAAACATTGTAGCCAACGCATCTCCCATACCGGCAATCAAGAGCCTGACTGGAGCCTGGGCAATTACACTAGTATCGACAACGACCAGCTCGGGATTCTTTTTATAGAAAAGATAAGTGCTGAACTCACCGGATTCTGTATACACGACAGACAAGGCACTACAGGGAGAGTCGCTCGATGCAGCCGTAGGACAATTCACCACCGGCACATCCAGCTCGCTTGCTACTGCTCTGGCGGTATCGAGCACCTTTCCACCGCCGGCTCCGATTACCAGCTCAGATTTGTTCTCCGTGGCAATGCTCTTGATCCTATCGATCTCCGCTCGGGAGCACTCACCGCCAAACTCGGTCAGAGCATAGGAGATGTTGTGAGCTGTCAACGTCGCTTTCCACGTGTCCGTCAATAGCTTGAGCGCCGATCGACTGGCGACGAGGCAGGCTTTCTTGCCCAACCCCAGTTTTTCGATTTCAGAACCGAGACTGGCAGTCGCATCACGACCCTGAACATATCTGGTGGGCGAACAAAAGACGGATAACATAGCGAATCCCTTTCCGGTCCGGTCGACTGCGTTAATTAAGCGAGCCATAGATTGTACAGATCTTGACTACTCAATTGGTCGGAATGAGCGCCGTTGTTGAGCACTCAACCACGAAGCAACTGGTCAAGACTGCGGTCGTTGTTCGTAAAACCGGGAAATACGTCGTTGAGCTTGTTTTTCTCTAAGTTAAGATGTGCCTCGCAGACAGCCAATATCGGGGTTCGGAAATCGGTGGTAACCGGCAGATCTCGACCTTCGAAGAGCTTGTCATCGCTTAATCCATCAAGCTTTCCGTACACCTTACCGCCAGTAACATTTCCGCCGAGAATCCACATGACATTACCATGTCCGTGGTCTGTGCCGCCGTTACCATTCTCTTTGACTGTTCTTCCAAATTCAGACATCACCATGATGACTGTGTTCTTGTAGTCATCGCCCAGATTCGAAATCAGGTCTGAAAGTCCTGTTCCTAGACCCGTCAATTGATTGGCTAGTTGCCCTTTGCCCGCGCCCTGGTTGACATGCGTGTCAAACCCTCCAAGGGCGACGAATGCAACCTGAATCGAAGGATCGTTGGCAAAGATCTTTCCGAGTTGTTGACCAAAACCTTTGAAGGATTTGGCTGAGGGCGCCCCTTTGTTGGCAGCGACCATCTCTTTCGAGAGCTTTTCATTGAGCATGTCCTGCGCCTGAATGCCCTCTTTGAATGCAGCGGCAAGTGTATCCTGGCGCTGGGTGTACATTCGAGAGAACGCTTCAGCGACAACCGGCACGTCCATTGCGGAGCGCTTGCCGATAGACTGCGGGGCATAGCTCGCAACATTCTCCGGACCTTGAAGAATGCGAGGCATTGTGGCACCGACATTGATACCACGAAGCGGCGACTTGGTATTCGGCAATTGCGTCAACACTCGATTGAGCCAACCGGAATCAACCACTTTCACACCTGGTCTGCCAGACTCCATATAATCCTGCGCATCAAAATGAGAACGGGTATTTTCGGGAGAACCACAAGCATGGACAAAAGCCAGGGACTTATCCTTCCAGTAAGGCAGCAGCGGAGCAAGAGCCGGAGCCAATCCGAAGTAGGAATCAAGGTCGAGTAAGCCGTCTTTCTGCCCTGGTTGCGCAATCCCTATCGTGGGACGAGCCTGATAGTATCTGCTATCTCCGTAAGGAGAAACAACACTCAGCCCATCCACCGCGCCGCGCAAGAACACCACGATAAGCTTTTTCCCCTCTAGCGATTTCGAACCACCATACGCCCAGCCAGCGAGATTCTGACCGAACAGGGAGAACGAAAAAGCAGCGCTTGTTTTCAAAAACTCTCTACGATTCATATCCACTCCACTAGTACTTCATGAATTCAGGGGAACCAAGCAACAACGAAATCTTCAATCCTTTGGGAGAGGTCTCCACAACTTGTGCGGTTGTATCGGTGGGTTTTAACCCTACCACACGTATTAGCTGCTCGGGCTCAACGCCTGTAGCACGAGCAGCGGGCAAACGCCCTGCACCATATGCAGTAGCAAAATTTATACGCTGCAACAGACCGGAAGAACTCAACCAGGCCTTCTCCGTATTCTTGTAGCCATCCGGTGTTTGACACTGATAGAGCGGCATTCCCTGCTGGTTGAGAAAGCCTAGAAGCGGTCTCGAATTTTGAATAGATGCATTGGAAACACGAAGCGACGAAATTAGATATCGATACGGAGATTTGTACTTGGAATTGGCACTACTCCAGAAGTCATCGCTTCTCAAAAGAGCTTTCATTGTTGCTTTAATGTCGCCGCCCGAAGCGGTGAATGTCTTGCTCAGCTTATCCACCAGACTCTTGGGCGGTTCGTCCGCGACAAAATATTGAGCCAGCTTATAGCTTATGTACGTCGCCGTCGACGGATGCTTTGCCAGCAAATCAAGCGCTTCTTCTACTTCCTCGGCACCTCGCCCTCGAATAATATGACCGAGTAAAATCTTGTCGGAAAAATCGTGCCTGTCAGAATCGAAGTAGAAGCCGTACTTGCTGTTAAGACCTGCCGGATACTTCTGAATGCTGCTTTTCGAGATGATACCGTGGCCGGTGAGAACTCGAGCAAGCTCAACCACATCTTTTTGAGAGTACCCGCCGTCGACTCCCAGCGTATGTAGCTCCATGAGCTCCCGAGCATAATTTTCGTTCAGTCCAGCGAATCGCTTGCCGATCTTGCCGGGTCTCATTTTGTACTTTTCCGGAGCCGTATTCTGCCAGTTATCCAGGTAGAAAAGCATGGCGGCATGGTGCGCCGTATCACCAAGCAAGTCTCGGAATTTACCCAGGACATGAGGACGAATCGCGACTTCCTCATAAGAGCCAATCCAAAGATGGTCCAGACCTTTGTTCATCGAAACATTGAAGTGGTTAAACCAAAAATCGGTCATCACCTCTTCCAACTGCCTGGGGCTATTGACGGAACGTAATAACCGAGCGCCTGCGACCTGCCCGAACAACTCTTGATAGTTGTCCCTCACCATCTGGCCTATCTCTTTCTTGACCTGCGCGTCAATTTTGCCGGTCATGCTTTGTTGCTTAGCAGCTTTAGCCATCTCATCGAATGCGTCTCGTCCATAACTGAGGAAGAGCTGCGCCGGATTGTCCTTCAGGGCGGGCTCTGCGGATAGCTTCGCTATTGACTCGGGCAGCGCTATGGACTGGGGCTCTAATTGCTCATCGATATAGCGATCCACACCTATGGATAGAACTTTATCTATATCTTCATTTCTGGGGCCAAAACTGATTCGGTTGAGTAAGTGCCTGGCTTTCTGCTCATCATTGAGTGGCGGTGTCGCTGCTTTTTGACCTTCGTCCCGATACTTCAGCCTTTCGGAAACACCTCCATCAGGTTTTGCGGCTTTCGAATTAGCGCGCCGGGCTTTGCGGCTCATGTCAGCGCTTCCGTCCTTGTCAGACCCACCCTTCGCAGCATAGCCTGCGGGAAAGGACATCGAGCAGAGAACCATTACACTGACGCTTAGCTTGACTTTAGGGCTAAAACTTCTCATTGGCTGCGTCCTCGACCATCGGTCAATAACTCCCTTTATGAACTAAAACGTTCAAACGAATGAAAAAGTTCAATTTCCTTCCTTAAATTTTCCCGAATCGACTAATATTTTCCCACAAAGCGAAGGAGCGCACGGAATGCTCGAAAAGACCAGAGAATCGGACAGTTTCTCTCAATTGGCCAGTCAGGTGCTTGAAATGGAGACGACTTGCCTCTGCGACATCAAAAAGGATTTGAGAGTAATCTCGCCTGAAATAAGGTCCATGACACCCGGATTAAAGCTCTTTGGTCGAGCAAGGACCATTCGAGCTCACGATGACTTCCTGACAGTCATCAAGGCGCTCGGCGAGGCGGGACCGGGTGATGTTCTCGTCATAGACGGCACCGGAGGCGGAAAAGCTTTGCTTGGAGAACTTTTCTCGGCCGAATCGAAAAGAAAAGGGCTGGCGGGCATAGTCGTCGACGGCGCCATTCGCGATATCGCCGGAATCAGAGCAATTGGAATCCCCGCTTACGCGAGAATGCTCAATCCCATGGCGGGCAATTGCAAGCGGATATTCGAAACTCAAGTCGAGATAACCTGCGGCGGCGTAACGGTTCGGCCAGGTGACATCATATTCGGTGACGACGACGGAATCATTGTTGTCGAGGAAGAAGTGCTGAGAGACATAATTCCCCAAGCACTCCAACTTCAAGAATTGGAAGGACTAGCTCTAAAGTCGATGAATGAAGGCAAATCACTGTTTTCTTTAGTCAATGCCGACGAGCATATCCGCGCAATTTCCGAAGGACGGGAAAGCAAGCTCGCATTTTCAATCTCCACTTCTACTGCAGCTGGCTGAACGAACATAGTGCTTCTAAGGGCATTGCCACTCACCATCAGCGAGTGTGGGGCCGGTTTTCGTCACAGGTTTCGAAAGCATGGCTCATGTTAGAGTCTAACTAAGAGACGGGCAAGCGTGAAGGAAGCATGAGATCGCCTTAATACCGCCTGCAGTACCATCGCTCAGGGCTCGCGTCGCTCTTTCATTTCGCTCACACCAAGCTGAACCAGTTCTGCAAGCTTTGCTGCGCCGACTTTGACTTCGGATACGACCGCTTGTACTTTGATTGGGTCGAACGAATTCTTCACCATCGTAACGCCACCGACAATCTGCTCCAAACCAGTGGCCATTTTTGTGAAGTCGGTCGAGTCGAGAGCATCCTTCAACGCGGAGCCGGTCTTGTTGATTATCACCAAAATCTGGTCGACATCTTTCTGGCCATCCTTGTCCAGGTCAAGCTCTTTCAACTTTTCGAACCGCTCTTTCAGATAATCTGTAAAAGAGTCGACGGCCACTTCAGTCAGTTTTCTTCTGAACATAACAACCCCTCATATGAATCAGTGATCTTCTAGCACAAATCCGCCTCGATAGTCTCGAAATTGCATGCGAGAATCTGCCCTGCTAAACATCGAGAATGTGAGCGCAATTGCACTCTGCCCAATTCAAAATGCGCGCCATCGGAGCTAAGATTGGATCAATTTTCACCGATCTTCGAAAAGGAGAAGTGCTCCAGAACGACGAGGGATAAGGTGCACGTTCTGAGCCAGACAGTATAACGCCAACGTTATCAAAATCGGCATGAGATGCTAACGTCCGCGCCAAATTCACAGCCAGGTCGAGCTGTTAGAAACCCAGTCATGTTGGCACAACCACATGGCTGTTGAACAACTTGCTGTGAGACCAAACGCTAGCTTGACGCCCATGGATAGTTGGTCACATCTTCCATATCCACATTCCAGCGGAACGAAGAGAAAATCCGCTCCGCCTCAGCGGCATAGACATCAAAAATCTCTGTCGGCGCGATGAACCACACTTCTTGAACATAGTTGGCGGTATCAAATGTCGTATCAAGAATGATGGCACGACTCTTAATGCGTTCAGCCACCCAGACGCCTTGCAGCTGCAAGATGTTATGGGGCGGGACAAATGTTGTACGAGCCCAATCTCGTTTGAACTTAGCCGGCCATCCTGCCTGCTCCAGAAGTAGATGAATATTCATCATCTCGGTGTCACTCAGCTCATGCGCCGGGCGACGCAACATTTGCAGAAAGTGATTTTGCTGAGGGTCCATGAAATCGTATGTTTTCTTGGCCGGCTCACGCAACGTGATCGCGACGCGCTTATCCCTATCAGAAAGGAAAAAACGAGATGCAAGCAAATAGGACGGTCGCTGCGGTTTTTGTCCACGCTCCCATCCATCTGGAAGCGCCAGGTCGGCAACCAGCTCACCTCTCTGGTTATGGATATCAATCTTGTTGCTGTCGTCCATCGAAATCCGTCACAGTTGTCCGCGGCACTTTATCGTACGCCGAAATTAAGCAGATTTACACATCGCCGTTATCAAGAAGCACAATTAGTATCAAACAGCGCTTAGAATTCTTTGTGCGTTGTTAAAACACACAAAATTCAACGTATGAGCAATGATGATGACGTTTTTCCACAGGTCAATGGAAATGAAGCACCTATTTCTTCTCCGCCATGCGAAATCGAGTTGGGATCACCCGGGTCTTGCCGACTTCGATCGACCACTCAACGAGAGAGGTCAAAAAGCGGCTCCCAAGATGGGAAAAGTAATTGTCGAAAAGAAAGTCAAGCCAGAAATCATCCTCTGCTCACCAGCAAAGCGAACGATAGAAACCGCAAAACTTGTACTGGAGTCTTCAAAGTTGAAGACTGATATCACTTATGAAAAGCGCATTTATGACGCTTCAACAAGAACTCTCATAGACATTTTGAAATCGCAAAATTCCGATATCGCATCCATTCTATTGATTGGCCATAACCCTGGCATGTCGGACTTACTAACCGAGCTGACAGGAGAGTCCGAGCACTTTCCCACGGCAGCGTTAGCGATGATTCAACTTAAAATCGAAAGTTGGAACCGCATCAAAGATGGTGCGGGATCGCTAAATTGGATTCTCAGACCTCGAGAACTGAAGTAATTCAGGGAAAACCCTATCGCGACCATAGTGACGTTGCCTTAACCTATTAGGCTTAGACGCACAATCTTCGCGGTCATATCTGCCCTGGCTTTTCAGACGGCACTATGCTTGCCCGCCGCGAACCTTACTAACAGATGAATACAGATCACCGATTCTCACTTTCGTGAGGAGGTTTCACTATGCTAGATCTAGGTTCCAACCGGTCTCAGCGAGATCGGCATGCGCCCCCTGAGGGGAGCGAATTCGAAAATGGTCAGCGCCAACATCAATCAGAGACTGATGTTTCCTGGACCTGCAATCTTCCCAAGGACTCCATCTGGGGAAACTGGCAGGGCGTCT
The DNA here is from genome assembly GCA_019746975.1 of Candidatus Obscuribacterales bacterium. Lineage (GTDB taxonomy): Bacteria > Cyanobacteriota > Vampirovibrionia > Obscuribacterales > Obscuribacteraceae > JADYXR01. The sequence goes on along the minus strand of JAIERK010000025.1, from coordinate 8,702 downwards.
TCGTCATGCTTCTAGGAGTTGTTCTTCCTGGAATTCTAATAGTATCAGGGACAGTGGCATGCTTTGATCGCATCGTTCTCCTCCTATGGAAACAACCGATTGAGACTCTGGTAGAAATGACACTACTCGGGCTCATACCAATCGCTAATTGCCTCACCTGGAATGCGCTCTGCAAAAATGATTGCCGGTACGCAATCAGGCGCGGCGCGCTCAACGGGATCGGAATCGGCAGCTCGTTGATAATCGGGCTGATTACCGGCATCGCAGCAATGTTGCGATTTCCGACGGTGTCGCAGAGCGGTGTCGCGCACGTCACCGAGTTCGGATTGATTTCGGCGCTATCGTTGTTATCGACTGGTGTCGCGGTGTATCTCGCACTGAGGGTTAGACAAGCAAGAGTTGTTCGAAGCAGCCAGAAGAAGGCACTTCAGTATGTTGCATTCGGAGTCGTGATCGCTCTGTTCGCTTTTGTTGCCGCAGAGGCGCGCTCCACCTGCATAAGAATCGCCGCCTGCATGGCCACATCAGACACACCTGATGAGCGAATCAAAGGTCTCAAATTCCTCAAAGCACTGAATGCCGAGAAAGAGCTGAGAATGGAGTGTTCCAGCAGAAAGGCATGTGGACTGCCCGGTTTGTTCCTGCGAGTTGATAACGACACTCTGAGACAGCTTCACTTTGCCTCGACAGGAAAAACTTTCGGCGAAGAGCAATCGCAAAACTTTGCCACCATGACCGACGAGTATCTAAAATCTCACGTTGTGGGCGAACCGGTAAAAGACCTCAGCCTGCAGAAGTCCGGCATCTACGGTCAAGTCAATCCGACAACAGTGAGTTCAACTTTATACTGGACGTTCGTCTTTTCAAACAAGAATTACGAACCTCAAGAAGCGCGAGCTGAGATTGGCTTGCCGGAAGGAGCGGTGATCTCAGGCATGACCATCTGGCGAGACGGTCATCCACTCAAGACAGAATTCAAACCAACCGGCGATACCAAAAATGCGAGTTGGTCCAACATAGGTCATGATGCACCTGCCATTATCACCGACCTCGGGCGCGGAAGGATGCTCTTGCATTGCTATCCGGTCCCCGCGCAGGGCTATCTGAGAATGGCAGTTGCGGTCACTGTGCCATTAAGGCTACACACCATCAGCGATGCCACGCTCGCCCTTCCTCGATTCATCGAAACCAACTTTGAAGTAAAAGGAGATCATGATTTAAGACTATTGTCGGACTCGGCGCTCAGCCTCAATTACGAAGGCATATCAACGGAAACTGCAGCCAACGGTCAAAAGCTGGTAACCGGACGAATCAAATCGGAGACATTATCCGGATCAGGACTTGCTGTCAGCGTGAAGCGCCAGCCTGTTTATGGACCAATAGCCATAAAGGATGCAGCCATTCCTGGAGCGGGCTATTTGCTCCAGACAATTCGAGAAATTCCTTCCACACCACCGCAACATCTGGTCGTTGTACTGGACGGTTCAGAGAGTATGAAGCCGCATGTTGCTGGTATCAAGAAGGCACTATCGAAACTGCCTGCAGATCTCAAGACATCACTAGTAGTGGCATCACCGACAACTGGAAAAGCACCGAACATCTACGAACTCGGCGAGGGACTCGAGAATCTGAAGCTCGCAGCTTTCGATGGTGGGCAGGACAACCTGGAAGCAATCGTGGCAGCCTCGAGTGTTGCCGGCGAGTCAAAGAGAGGGGCAGTCTTATGGATTCACGGACCGCAGCCTGGGTTTAACAGAGAAATTTACCTCATGTCTCCCTATGTCTACACACCTTCATTCTTCGAGTTAGCTCTCGATGATGGCATCATGGATTCTTCCGATTATTTCAAGAATCACCGCGAGATAGGACCATTCACGGAGATTTCGAGAAGCGCCGCCCCAGAATCGGATCTCGAGCGATTCTTTTCACGATGGAAGCCCAACGGTCATGACTACGTGGTCGAGTATCAACTATCGAAAACACAGCCTAAGGAGCGAGTCGCTTCAATTCAACAGAGCAAAGAGATCTCCCTACTATTTGCAAGAGAACGGGTCATGCAACTTTTGCGAGCCAATTGTTTGGGAGAAGCGACAGACATCGCGTTGAACCATCAAATAGTCACTCCAGTCTCGCTCTCCTCTTGCACAGGAGTAACTGAGACTCTCAATAGCGAACGACTTGCATACGAGCATGGCACGGGGAATGTTCGCATCGTCGATACTAGTTACGGTGGCAGCACAGCCGCCAAAGGTGATACCACAAACAATACTGCCGTGACCTCACAGACGGTGGGCACAGCCAACAAAGTCGACAGAGCGCGGATCAAACCGGTCGAACGCCAATCGAACAGTGACACCACCACAGAGTACACGGAGTTGACCAACTACAATCAGGTAGCTCAAGCAGAAGCCTCAATTACTCAAGGTGCAGCTCCAGTGCTTCAAGGTGCAGTCAATGGGACTATTGGTCCTCAGTCCGTGAGCACGATGGGTGTTAACACAGCAGGTACCGTCCGGGTCAATAACCTGGCGAGTCTGGAAGCGACACTCAACATGTTCGCCAACGCCTGCGAAATTGGCGGACTTGCGCTCGGTGTCGCGTTTCTACTATCCGCGCCATTCGAGCCTGTCCTCAACGGGTCCAGCCTTCTGGCTTGGGGTCGCATGGGCAAGGTCGCTCGGATAGCGTCAGGTCTACTCCTGCTCACGCTGGGACTTATGACCCCACATATGGTCAATTACATGCTCGCATCGGCAAGAGATGCCAACGTGTTCAGCTAAAATCCTCAGTCTTTCTGAGCCAGAAGACAGAAAAGGGCAGCAGCAGGGGCTGCCCTTTCTGTTGTATACTACTTTTGCTTGTCCTTGTTGAAGAGAAAGCGACCTAGAAGATAGTCCACAGATAATTTTCCTGGACCGAAACAAAACACTATAAGTGCCGTAAGCAGGAAGAAAAACGGATCCGCTTGCAAGAACTTATCCTGATCCTGAAAGAAGTTGAATACCTTCTCGCGATCGTCGGAAACGCTGAGATAGGCTACGGTCATTGTGACCGCCAACACAACTCCGACTGGTCTCGTGGCCAACCCCAGGATGAGAAGTACACCGCCAAAACACTCCACGCCAGCGACCACCCAAGCATTCAAATCGGGTAAAGGAATTGCCAGTTCCGTAAAAAAATCAACGATGTCTTTGTGGTTGTGCAGCTTACCCCATCCATTCTTCATGAACTGGTAGCCCCAATTGAGTCGAAAAGCCAACAAAAAGAGGTTTTGGCAAAGGTCTCCGACCTTGACAAGAAGTCCGTACAGCTTGAGGAAGAGAGAAGTGACTGGGTTGTCTAACATCATTACCGTCCTGTCTTCGTTGGTCTGAGATTCTATTGTAGTGCTCTTAACGAAAACTGTTTAAACGTCTAATAAGTTAATCCTTGCAGTCAGAAGCTCCTCTGTCTTGATTAAATGGCGTAGCGACCGTAGCAGCGCTGAATTTTTGCAGCAAAACAACTTTAATGGCTCCCGAGTTACAGCTCAACCTATCGATTCTGGTATCACTTCTCTTGTGGGGGGCGTGGGGAATATTTGACAAGCTGGCACTGAAGCATGCGCCAGCGAACTTCGTGATGTTGTGCCTGTTCGCTTTGTCGCTCCCAATCGGAGCCATAGTCCTTGTTTTGCTCCAGCTCTATAATCCTGGATGGTCACTAACGCCGGAGGTTTTCTTCTGGACCGGTTTAGGGTGTGCATCATATATGATCGCGATGTCGTGCTATCTGCGCGCAATGAACATCAGCGAAGCAAGCTTTGTCCTCGGTGCCACTGCCAGCTATCCAATCATTTTGCAATTCTTGTCGAGCATGTTCCTTCACGAAGCGCTGGTACCCGCAAGAATTGTAGGCAGTCTCCTTGTATCCGTCGGCGTTGGAGCAATCGGCGCGTCCGGCAACACCGAGCCCGCATCGGATCAACCGAAGAAGCGTAGTCCAAAACTATTTCTGCTCGTCGTCGGAGCCACCCTCCTCTGGGGAATCTGGGGTTTGTTCGACAAAAAGGCAGTGAGTGTCCAGGGTCCGCTCGTAGCATTCATGGCTCACTGCATATGGGAACTCATTGTACTTGTGCCACTGTCATTTATTGTGCTGCGAGAAAATCGGCAACAACTCAAGCTGGGCAAAGAATTCTGGGGACCACTCTGCGCTTCTGGATTCTGCATCAATGTTGGAGGGCTGAGCTACATGTTGGCTCTCTCGATGGCAACGGCATCCTACGTCGTAGTAATCACCGGATGTTACCCACTCATCATGTATCTGTTGGCGATTCTTATTTTGAAAGAGAAGTTCAACTTGAAAAGACTGGCTGGAATTGTCTTTGTCACCATGGGTGGTATCATTACTCATACGACCGAAGGGCTTTAAACTGAGTTTGAACAAAAGCATAAGGGGAATAATGTTTTTGCTGTTTACGGGCGACCCGAGTTCAATTGCTGCATGATTCCAGAGAGCACAGCCTGTCCTAAATTTCGAAAACTGTGCCCGAATTGCGGTAAGTATTATCCGGCAGAGATGGCGGTTTGTATTCAGGACCGCAACATGCTCATTACAATGGACTGGAATTACGATTCCAATGACTTAGAAGCCTGGTTGGCTCGCAGTCGATTCTATGGAAGCAAACATTGCCTGCGCTGCAGCAAACATTTCAAGCGCACACTTGACCCATACTGCCCTGATGATGGCGGACAGCTCGAGCGGTGCATTCCGGTAGAAGCAGATGGACCTACTCTCGAGGGCAAGTATCAGCTTAAGAGCTATATCGGCCATGGCAAGCTTTCACGGGTGTACTATGCCATGGAGGTCGGTTCTCTAACGCCGCGAGTGGTCAAGTTATTACGACCGGATCTGGCAGAGGACGAAAAGACCGTAAAGCGATATCTCGAAGTAGCTCGAGCTGCGATGACGTTGCAACACCCTAACATCGTTAAAACCTACTCTGCCGATGTAGCCGAGCGCAGTACACCATATGTGGTGACACAATATTTGCCAGGTCTGTCTCTCCGAGAAGAGCTTCTGAAAAGGAATAAAATCGACACCCTATCTGCGCTCAACATATTCATAGAGCTTGTTCGAGGACTGCAGTACGCTCACGCACACGACGTCATCCATATGAACCTGACGCCATCCAACATTTACGTGATTCAAAAAGGAATGACTGACTCTGCTATGATCGTCGACTTCGGTGCAGCGGAGAGATTGTTCCGCGATGTGCAGTGGCAGGGTGAACAATCGGTAGCAGAGACTACGAATGTCTATGGTGATCCGCTCGGGATCTGCCCCGAGTTCTGCGTTGGAAAACGACCGACATTCCTCTCGGACATCTATCAGGTTGGTTGCTGCCTCTACGAAGCATTGAATGGACGCCCACCGTTCCTTCGAAACAATGCGCTGGCAACCATGATGGCGCATGCAAAGGAAGAGCCGGACGAATTCGAACCAACCGTCAATGAAACATTGAAAGCAATCACATTAGCCTGTCTGAATAAGCGTCCGGAAGATAGAATTCAATCGGCAACCGAGCTCAGATGGTTGCTTGAAGAAAGCAAAAAAGAGCTGACCGAAGTAGGTCAGCAGTTCGCATAGTAGCATCGGCGTTCGTATGGTTAAGGCAACGGGTTCATTGAACGTAAGCTGATTTCGAGGCGGGCATGTAGCGCTTCGAAGGGCGCCGCCGCTGCGATCTCGAGATATTGGTTCATCGAACAACAATCACGTTTCCTTGATGCCGAGTTCACATTCGTGTAATCACGCTAGACGCTTTGTCCGTTTTAACCTATATAGATTCATATCGTCATAGTGGATTTGTGTGATGGTTACTAGGAAAGGGAAAGACGAGATAAGGCGCGAAATAAGCGAAGCTTGCGCGACAGAAGACTATGAATCAGTAAGAGCATTGTGCAATCAAGCGATCCAGCACGACATGCACGACGCCGATTTGTTCTTCCTCCGCGGTCTTAGCTATGTTCATGACGGCAGTTTTGATGAGGCGATTGCTGACCTTTCAAAAGCGATTGAGCTGGACCCAAGCTGCCCTTTATTCTATCTGAGGCGAGCCGAAGTCTTTGAATCGGTCGACAATTTTGAAAGCAAGCTGCAGGATCTTAAGGACGGCGCAAAAATTGAAGCACAACGGACTGTGTGCTTATCACACGGAGAGTATCACCACGGTGGAGAACCGGATCATATCCACGTCAAGCTGGCGAATGTTCTTTGGGGCGAAGTGCAGAACCAGGAGGCGCTCGCTGTAGTCGCGAGTGCTCTGCAACTGAATCCGCAGTCTTCGCACGCGTATGCGCTGAGAGCCGCGCTCCACAACCACTTCGGATACACAGAACAATCCGCGGTCGACTTTGCCCGATCGATCAGCCTGGAGCCGAACTCGATATTGCCCTACTGGTTACGCGCTCAGATCTACATGGATGACAGTGAATTCGAAGCGTGTGCCGAGGACTTATCTATTGTTATCTCCATCGATCCCGAGAATAAATTCGCATTCTTTCTCCGCTCGCATTGCCACTTTGAGATGGAAGATTATGACGAGTCGATTCTTGATTTAAATTCTGCACTAGAACTCGATCCAGACTATGGTAATGCCTACTATCATCGAGGGTTAAGCTTTTTCGAACTTGGTCAGTATGAAAATGCGATGGCGGATTTCCTTGCCTGTACGCATCGGCAACCGGAGATCGCGCTCTGGGAGGAGCGTGGCATCTGCCATGCAGAACTAGGAAGTCCACGCTCGGCAATCATCGACCTCACCCAGGCAATCGAAGTGGGGGCGATCAATGAGTATCGCGCGCTGATCTACCGCGCCCGCTGCTTCAATATGCTCTTACAACACGAAGAGGCACTAGTGGATGCAGATAAATGCATCCTCCTGGCAGTCGACGAGCCAGAGCCTTATTTCATTCGCGGAATTGCAAATCACTACTTGGGCAAGCTAGATGAAGCGATCGAAGACTTCACTACATGCGCGCTCAAGGACCAGTGGGCTTCATCGGTATTCGAACAACGAGCCAAAGTCTATGAGAACCAAGCGAAGTTAAAAGAAGCTGTCGATGACTACACGCTCGCAATTGGTTTGGATCCGGCGTTTCCTAGTCCAGTGTTGTTGAAGCGCGGACAATGTTTTCAACAGCTGGGCAGGCTCGATGAAGCAGAGCGAGATCTTTGTGCGTTTATAAACAACCAGAAAGATAATGACAGTGCAATGCTGCTGAATGCACACAGAGTTAGAGCAGACATCAGAGCTGAGAAAGCCGACGAATCAGGCGCTAGACAAGACGAAGAAGAAGTCAAAAAACTCAGATCGAAACGCTTCACCGAATGCAGTACCACACCGACAGATCAACTTGACAAATTATTTGATGAGTCGATTATGATTGCCTCGGAAAAACAAGACGTTCTCGCAGATTTCGTATCCCAAGAATTCGGAGAAGACTGGCGCTATGACTACAATGTCAAAGACTGCCGAATGACATTAAGCTCCACGAAGAAGGAAGGATTGTCGAGAAAGCTGCAGCTTCTTGGAAGGAAGAGCTTCGATTTAGACATGCGCATACTCGCGACGGTCATTTCATCAAAGCAGGAGTGGTTGTGGGCTTGGGCTAATTCATATACTCCACCGGTATCATCAGAAACTTCAAGAGCGCTTCTCGAGCTCGGTCAATTGCAAAACGTTGAAGAACTTCTGATCGACTCTCCATTCATTACCGACGGCGAGTTATCCAACAAGCTCAAGGTGATAGGCTCGGTATTTTGCGATGCCGACGCTCTCTTCGTGAGCACGGACGAAGATTTAGTAACGTTCTTTCTGGTCCGGGCACCATTTCTCAAACTTCGGCCATGGGCGGGCACTCTAGAGCAGCTCTACTTTCAGTACAAGATTGTCATTGATACGCAGCCAATAACTAATGCTCGCCTCGCGCTGACTTCATACCTGGACAAGCGTAAAATAGGCTACACCTGCGACTGGGAAAGTGTTCGAATCAATGGACCGGATAAGCAATACCTTCTGTTTACGTACGACAAAGGCGGGGCTCTGTTGGAATCCGAGCGCTGCATTTTGGAAGAGTCGGTCCGTTAAGCACGTTGCCAGAGCCTATCGAAATGCGACATAATCATCATATCTTCACGACGGAGTATCGATGAGTCAAACTAAATCCAATGAAATCACAATTAGGGTCGCAGCTCTTGAAGACGCTGAAGCCGTGAAGACTCTGAGCGATCAACTTGGTTATTCTGTCCCGCATTCCGACATTTACCAACGCCTGGCGATTATCGAAAAAGACAAAAACACAGATATTTTACTCGCCACTATTGACAGTGGCATGGTAATTGGGTTTATTCAGGTGTACGCGGTCAATCTGCTGGCAGAAGGCAGCAGAGCAGAGATTGCCACACTCGTCATCGATGAATCGTTCCGCAACAGAGGACTAGGCAAACTGCTGGTTCGCAAAGCCGAAGAGTGGGGCGCAAAGAGAGGTTTGACCTACGTCGTGGTGCGCTCCAAGATTGATCGAGAGCGCGCCCACAAGTTCTACAAGGCAGATGGATACTCAGACTTCAAGACGCAGCATGTATTTTCGAAAGAGCTAATTATCTAATCGACTCAAGAATTAAAATAGACGCCTACTGCGCCGGTGACTCGTTTT
>JAIERK010000141.1 GCA_019746975.1 Candidatus Obscuribacterales bacterium | reverse complement strand
TTCGGAGAGCAATTCCGCGATCGAATCTCCGATTTTTATAACGGACAGCCGGCAGCAACCTCTTAACTTGACTGGTCTGTCGACGTAGAGAGGTTGTAGCAATTATAGAGAAGCGGACCTGCTTTTTCAGTTGTAACCGACGCTGATTGGAGACACACGGCGGTATTAGCAGTTGTAGATAATTTTCCACCGTTTTTTATCTCGAAGTGCTAATGCTCCAGCCAATTATTAGTAGTTGAGTATCGTTTGCGGTCGATAATTATTCGCAACAGCTAATACGTAGGCGTCAGAGCAAGTGGGCTTGTTGTACGAAGAGAGTGATGAATGCAGCGCCGAACATGGCAAGAAATGTGAGCATCATCTTCATGCCGAAGCTGTGTGAACCGGTCGAGAAGGTGACACCAGTCTTGAAAATAGCGTTCATCAATGTAGCTAGAAGTATCGCAATCACAGCCAGATGTCCATCTACTTTAGACGAATGGAAGAGGTCGGCGACAGTCACGGCGATAGCGTCTACATCCATGAGTCCGCCTATACAGCTCGTCCAGATCAAGCTGTGCGTGCCGAAGACAACGGCTGCGGCTTTCGTGAAAAAGATTATTACGGCAAGAACTGCGCCGAACTTGAGTGCTGGTCCAAGAGAAAAAGGGTTGCCTAGTTCGATTGCTTTGGTCGCATCCAGGTGATGCACTTGCTTGGGCACTTTAGTAAGGACCGCGACAAGCAGCCCGGCGACTCCTGCCATAGCTAGAGGCCATGCGGCTTGAACAGCAAGGTTGGGACTGACTACTGACAAAAATGCGAGGATTCTGGGAAATTGAATAGCATTCGCGAGTGATGCCGCCTGCCAGTAGGCATGCTCCAGCTCGGGCTCGTCATGGACGTCTTTTGCAAATGTCGATGTTGTAGCGGTGGTCGATGCTAAACCGCCAAGTATTGCGGTGAGTTTTATACCAATCGATTGTCCTAAGAATTTTTCGAAGAAGTATCCCACGAAAGAGACGGATGAAACCAGGATGACGAACATCCAAATTCTCTGGAAATTGAATGCTTCGAATGGTCCCAAGTCACCGGCGGGAAGCAGTGGATAAATGATAAAAATCAACGCCAGAAATCTGAGCGTATCGCTGAATTCAACGGCGGTAATTGTCTCTCGGAAGAAACGGCGGAGTTTGTCTTTGGATTCCAGGAAGAAGGTGAGAACAATTGCAAGACCGATGGCTGTTGTCTGACCGTGTTCGAAATCGTCGGAAGAGCCGGCGAATGAGAGGCAGAAGACAGCGAGCAAGGCAAGATCGGTTGTGAAACCTGCGCTTTCCGGTGTGCCGGAACGAAAGCGAAAAGCTGTAAGAAAAACGATGAGCGCAATAACCGTTGTTGCCGTCAGGTAGTTGTTCTCCAGCATTCCACAAAGGGAGCCGATAATTGCCAGGATGACGAACTCTCTGACCCCGATATGACCGGATGGCTTGACCGCCTCACGCTGAGCTCCGACGAGGACGCCGATGAGAAGCGCTTCGATGATCGGTATCCAGTTGAGGTGGGCGGCAGGTTGCACCTGGTTATTCCTTCGATTGTCTTGTGGTGCATTGCACGTGCAACCATTCCCGGTATCGAGGGAGTGCGCGCGATTGCACATGCACGTTTCCCTATCAGGTCCTTATTCCACACGCTCTGCATATGTGTGCGATTGTCTTGTGCGTAGAAATTTATCGGTCGTGTCTGTCGCGTTTTCGTGCGGCTTTCTGCAAAATCCGAAGGCGTTTTACATAGGTATCAGTCGCTCGGTCTGCCTCATCTTCGAGCGTCAGTCCGCGCATGACTTCGTCCAGATCGGCTGCTTTGGGCGAAACTTTGAATGGTTTTCCCACGACTGCATAGGCTCCGTAGTTTTGCTGGCCGAACCAGTTGCGAAATCTGGCGAAACCAAGACCTTGCAGGGTCTTTTGAAACAGTGTTGAGCCTCGTGGGTCGGTCTTGTAATGCATGCCGACCGGGACTATCCAGATCGGCTCTTTTCTCTTGCGGGCTGCTAATTTCGCGATTGCCATGGTGCCTGATTTGAAGTCAGATCTGCGCACTTGCTCGTCGGGAGTAAGCTGTCCTTGCGGAAATATGATCATGCAAACGTCGGGACCCCCTTCACAGAGCGCCCTGATTGCTGCTTTTAACGCTTTGGACCTGCCTTCCTGACTCTCCTCGTCCACAGCGATCGCGAAGTAAGTGTCGCCATCCAACCGCGCAGGCCGACGACCTCAGTGGTTCGAATCATGTAATACATCGGCTTTATACCGAGCATTGCGGAGATAATCGACCCGTCGCCTGTGTCTATGTGAAACGGCGCGATGATCATTGGTCCATGCTCGGGCACTCTGTTGCGTCCCGATATGCGAATTGGACCGACTTCGAGAAATCCCAGCAAAATGCAAACCGCCCGCATAAGGAGTGCAGTCATGATTGAAGGCTGCGGTGGAACGTACCCACCCTCGCGGACTAGTGCCACATGTGGTGCCCAGTATTGGGCCCTCGCGAGTGCTAGTTGGCAGCAACCAACCAGGAAGAAAGTCACCATCAATGCTAAAACGATTGTTACAGTCGTAAGCACGGTCTCAACCTTTCAATCGAAGTTCGCGATCTGTTCGAGAATTCTCGTCATGAGCAACTCTAAGTTGCCTGCGTGATCAAACATTTTTTTCACTACAAGAATTGCTTTATGTGTGAATCTCTCGAACACTGTTAACCAGCATAGAAATGGACCGAAAATTCATCATACAAGGAAAAGCGATCCTAAGCATGATGCCAGCAGGCGGCATCGTTGGATAAAATCTGATGTATAAAATCACTAGTGAGGTTTGAACGCCGCCGAAGTTTGGTTAAACTGAAACGGGTATGGAGTTTGAATGACATCACTGGATGGACAAAGGAAGAAGGCGGTCACTCCCGAGTGGCGCGAGCATCTCGCACAGGCGTGGCGCGAGTGGAGAGCGACCGCGTTTTCAACCGATAGCCTCGATCGCGAAGCGACGAAAGCAGCGATTTTCAGCATCTATAGAGAGATCAACCTGGAGCCACCCATTATCTTCTATTGCCAGAGCCCGTGGCAGGTCCTGGTTATGCCGATTGTTCTTCAACTGATGTTTCGCTCTTCGCGTCTCAGGCAGATGCGAGAGCCGCCGGCTGCCCTCAAAGAGTCGCAGCTCTGGTGCAATCTGTGGGAAAACCTCTGGCAACAATTGGATGCAAAACCTCACCTTTCCTATCCTCCGATTAGTCGTGGAAAGTTTCCAATCATAGATGCGTTGCTCAACTCACTGGAGACTATCGATTCAGCTGATGCGAAAGAGTTGGACTCTAATCTCTGGGAACGATTGACATCAATAGTGCAATCAAAGCAGACGCGCTTGACCGATTGGTACGAAGCCGCTTATATAAAATTTCTCGAGGCAGACGCTGCAAATTCCCTTCGAGAGGAGTATGAAACCCAATTTGCTCCGAGGGCTCTGCGAAGCCTTCGTGCGCAAGCTCTAGCGAGTCTGCAATTTGGCGATGTTGTAGAGAGACTCGGTTCCGAAATTACTTCTATAGTACCTGACTCGGAGAAAGCGCAATTGGCTCAACGATTGAGTAGGATGGGCGTCAACACCCCGGATGCGAAGCCGAGGGATCTCTTCTCCGTGCTCAGTCGAGATCTAGAAAAACACCAGATATGGTGGGGAATCTGGTCGCTCTCCAGGTTGCCTTTCTTTGAAAACATCGCTGATGATCTGGTTAAGGGCTTGGGTGATCACCATCGAACCTTAGAGTTGCGCATGTGGTTGCGGCTGGCGCGGCAGACCTGTGCCGTGGCCTTTTTTGAGCCGGCGTGTTTTGTGTGTGATCGACCCAATAAGATGTCGGCGGATGCTCGAGGCCGGCTGCACAATGAATCGGGACCGGCCTTGTCATTTCGGGACGGCTTCGAGCTTTACTCCTGGCATGGCGCGACCGTTCCGAAGGACATAATCGAACGTCCAGAATTGATTACCGTTGAGGAAGTCGATCGCGAGCTCAACGTCGAAATCCGTCGAGTGATGTTAGAGCGATTCGGCGAGAGTCGCTACCTCTCCGAATCGAATGCGCAAGTTATTCATGAGGACGAATTCGGCGTTTTGTACAGTAAGGTACTTCAGGATGACGAACCACTCGTGATGGTGAAAGTGATTAACAGCACCGTCGAGGAAGATGGTTTTCAAAGAGAATATTTTCTGCGTGTGCCACCGCATATCACCACGGCTCGGGCGGCGGTCGCGTGGACATTCGGATTTCTCTCCGATGAGTACACCCCTAACGTCGAGACATGAAAATCCGCGTGCGGAAGGAGAATGTGCCCGCTGAAATTGCCGGACTTCTTCTTCTTTTCCGACAGTTAGCCCCGCCCGTTGACGAACGGCGACAACACTCCGACTAATGTTTTATTGACTGGAGTCGGAACTCCGAGTTCTTCACCCAAGTCGACCAATGTACCGCTTAACCATGGCAGTTCGAGCCGATTTCCGTGCTGGAGATCATGTTGCATTGATGATGTCACATCTGGTGCAGCCGAGTCCCAGTAGGCCAACTTTTCACGGATCAAGTCTTGTCGTATTGTTACTCCTCTGGCCTGCGCCACGGCGATTGCTTCTTCCATAACATCTACGAGAAGTTGACGAGTCTTCGGATTGGAGCGCACTGGTCCTATCGTCTGTCTGGTCGCGGCGGTGACGGCACTCATTGCGCAGAGAAAAACGAATTTTTCCCAGATCGCAAGAAGAATATTTTCTGGTGTTTCCGCCATGATACCAGCAGCGATGCATGCGCTTCGCAGCTTTTCTAACCTGTCGGAAGGATGTGCAGAGTATTCACCGAAGACAAGCTTCTGAACTCCACCTTTTTGCTCGATCACTCCTGGTTCTTTGATAAATGCGGCGATGTAGCTCACGCCTCCAACAACGTTGGACGGATCCACATATCGACGAACTACTTCGTCACGCAAGATCCCATTTTGCAGCGAAATCACAGCAGTGTGTTTCTCTACGAGCGGCTTTAGCATCTGCGCTGCTGAGTCAGTGTCCCAGAGCTTCACCGCGAATAGGACATAGTCGACTGGACCGATCTTGTAGGTCTGATCTGTGGCATTGGCCGGTTTGATTACCGTGTCACCATACTCCTGACTTAGTATGGTTAAACCCTGCTCTTGGATTTTGGCAAGATGAGCGCCGCGAGCGATGAAAGTAACATCGCACCCCGATGCTGCCAGCCGTGCACCGAATACGCCACCAACACCGCCTGTTCCAACTATCGCGATTCTCACTGAATCCTCCGCTCTGCATGGGGTCAAACGGCGCGCTTGCTTAGATATCGAGAAAGCCCTTACGCCTCAACCATATCAGCATTGTTACCGACACGAGCACCATCACACCCAGGCACAAGTAATAGCCAAGAGGAATATCGACTTCTGGGATTTTAAAGTTCATCCCGTAGACTCCCGCTATAAAAGTCGGTGGCATGAACAGAGTGGCAATTATAGTCAAAATCTTGGTGATCTCATTAGTTCTGAGACCCAGTCCCGATACGTAAACATCCATAATGTCGTACGACATTTCTCTGTATGTCTCAAACAATCTCAAAATCGATTCCGCTTCGTTATGGCATTGCGAGAATTCGAACCGGCCCTCGTTGCTGATTGCTTTGCTTCGAGAGCGGGACAGGGATTGAGAGATGGTCTCAAGCGGCCATACGCTTTTGAGGAAAATCCAGATCATCTGTTGCGCTCTGTTGATCAATTCGAGTTCGCTTTTCCCAGGATTTCGAATGATCCGGGTCTGTAGCCTCTCCAGCTTGGCACCACCGACGGTGAGGACGTCGTGGTATGCGTGTATGACACTTTCCAAAAGGTCGGCCGCCAATCTATCTGCGCCAAACTCTGATACCTCTTCCTCCATCGCGAAGTATCGATTCACCACATCACGAAATACGTCATCGTGACTGAACTGTCTCGTGATAAGAACCCGATCGCATAATAGGAAGTTGACCGTCTCGAGCCCATCAAAAGAATCACTTACGAAAGGGTGGCGCACCGACCAGAACACGCCGTTGTTTTGCTCGTACACGAAGGATTTCGCTTGCGGCAACTTCAAGCTCTTCAGCTGCTCATCCGACAAATCGGCAAACTTTCTCAGCTCTTTCCAAAACTCATCATTAAGTGATCCAGACAGATGAAGCCAGATGCAATGCTCTTCATTGCGGGTCTGGTCAAGAGTTTCGAAATCGCTAAAACCTGCTCTGTTAAACCCATTTTTGCCGATCGTATAGATTTGAACACGAAGTTCAACATAATCAGGCAGGCTGGGGACCATCTCGAAGCATTCTGTTGAGAATGTCTGTCGACCATGGTTGAACGAAAGGGGCTCCATGGCAGTATTAAGCTATCACTACAGGAAAAACGTAAATATACCACGAATGGCTTTACAAGTCATTTCGCCCACACGCGTAACTCTTCACTTAGTTTTTTATTGAGGTCCCTAATTGAAGAGTAGATTATGCAGCGTTGACCTCTGACGTCAAATTTCAATTCATCAGGAGTCTTACACAACAGAAGTGTTGTTCTGTTTTTGCCCCAGGCATAACCGACTTCAAGATAGACGTTGGCGTTGGAACCTGTGAGATCGGCGATGACGATTGCCGCCGTCTCGATCCGTGATTTGATCCGATCGAGTATATCTCCAGTAAAGATGTCCATATCAACGCGCTCGCACAGCATGCCAGCCTCTTGAACGGGCCCCTGAATGCCGAAGATAAACACATCTTCCATGTCGTCGGTGAATGGCATCGCGACAAAGATGTGTTTCTTCGAATCCGTCTCAACACCGGCGTTGGCAATTGGCTCTGCGACAGTGCTTGTCCTATTGCGGGCCACCGTCAATTTGTTGGTGCTGAGGTAGTGTGCTAATCGCTCGGCACGATCTTTTTTGAATTCTACGAATGTGATTCGTTCAAGCGACGATAGAATCGACTCGTCCTCTAGTGCTTCTAGCAAACCGCCGACCTGAGCGAGGAAAGCTTCTTTCTCATCCAATCCTACATTGACACCATGCATCGTCATAGCGATGTGTTTTACATTTGGTGCTTCTTGATTCAAATGTAATAGCGAGAGCTTGCCTAGAAGCCTTATAGGAGCATACGAAAATTGCTGAAGTTGGACTGTCCCTTCAAAGAAGACGAGACTTGCTTGCACTCCGGACTTTGAATCTGGTTTTACAACACGATATTCTCCAGGTAGAGGAGCATTCCAGAGCCCTTTAAGATTCAGTTTTTTCCCCAGGAGGGAATCGGCCCCTAACCACGATTGTGCATACTTAAGCAACAGGACGTCGCAAGAGTAATCAAGTACATTGCCATTAACTACTTCGATTTTGGGACTCGATGCGGTCATTTGCTTTTCCGGCAATTCGTGTTACTCAGCGCATGCTATGCAAGTGTCGCGCACGCCTATTCTAACGAAAAACCAGAACTTTTTCCAAATACGCTCAACGCCTCGTCGCTGCGGGCGAAGAGGACGTCAACTCGATCTACTCGCTGTCTCTGTTTTGCGCAAAAGTAAATAGACAATTAGCGTGACGAGCCATGCCTGTAGCGAAGAGACACCGACTTTGAAGAGGTCGAGTCCTGGAATGACGCCGGATGTGAAGATGCCGAGGGCGCTGCCGGAGGCGAAAGCGATTACCGCCGGCCATTTGATTGCTGGCAATTCTGAAAAAGCTGGGACTGTCGAAAAGAGATCTTTCTCTCGATTTGCTTTTTTAGCGAGAATCCATTCCGCCATCATTATGATTGTTGCGCATGGTAGGACAGTGGATGAAAGCGAACATACGGTTTCCATCGCATTGGAATTTTTGCTCAGCAGAGCTGAAGCCAGGGCACCAATTACGGTGAGCACCATTGTCAAAGCTTTTCGTGGGTAATTTTTGAGATTGGCGACACCGTTGATGGAGGCATACAGATTGGCATCATTGAGACCCCAATACGTGACGATAAGCACCAGCGCAGCCAAATAGGATGCGTCACCCAGGGCATACCTGGTCATCAGACCGCTTGCTTCTTGGAAGTCGGTAATTCCAGTCTCTCGGGCGAGCATCCAACCAGTGACAGGAAAGAGTATCTGACCGATAGCGATTGATATCGTAAGTGGTATCACGGTAAACATAATTCGAGGTTTTGCATATCGCCAATAGTCAGGCTCATTGCCCCAAGCCGTATTTCCTATGATTAGCGCTGAGACCAGGGTTAGCGCTTGAGGCATGGCGACGTGCGGTTCTACCGATAACACAGCTACCGGGGTATGCTGCAGCGCCTTGAAAAATGTCAGAGCAATCCACACGATCAATACCGGAGCTGCGAGATAACCGGCAAAGTTGGCCACTCCGCTAAATCCAAAAAGGTTATTGACCGACATTACAATTGCGATAATTACAGAAAGCATCATGGTATCAATCGGGATTTCGAAAATTCCTTTCAATCCGTTCGCCAATAATAAAGCAGCCAATCCATACCAGGCCAATGATATCCAGGCGACGTTAATGGAGACCAGTATCGACCCGATGCGCCCGAACAACGAACGAGTCATAACTGCATACGTCTGCCCGCTCATTGTGCCAAGGTGACAAGCAGGGATGCTGTATGCCAATAGAATGACCAGGCTGATGACCGAGCAAAGGAGGACTTGAATCAAGGTTAGCCCATGCTGGTACCAGAAAAAACCTGAAAGTACTGCCGGGAATCCAGTGACCATCGTTATCCAGAGCAGACCCATGATTAAGGGACCGCGGCGTTCTGACAACGGCACGATGTCTGTCGTGTGATCGTTGCTGTTGATTGCCTCGCCGAGCCTGCTGTGTTCCAGGTCCACAAACTCATCCAGTGAAGGAGTGATGTCTGGTGAACATTACGGTAAGCGCCTAGGACTTTCAAGGCACTTGGCGAACACGACTTTTGAGAATTGCTGCTTATCCGTTTTTCTTCAACGCAGCTGCAAGCGATTTATCCAGAGCCGGACCAAGCTCGATGCAAAGTCTTGATATCTCTGATGCCACCACTGAATCGAAGCTCTCGAAATCAAAGGCGAGCATTTTTGTAAATGGCTGGCAGCCAAGCAGTCCCGCGCGGAATTCATAACCAGGCCAGGTCGAGATTTTCTTGTGGCACGAATCTATGAATGGTTTCGTGACAACCTTGCGTTTGATTTTTGTCCCTGGAACTTCAGCCGTATGGAAGATGTGGAGGGCAATTGGAATCTTGCCGGATTTCCACTGCTTTTCCCCAAGCGAGGTTTCGAAGTGAATGCCTTGCTTGTCTTGATTGAACCAGTGCGGGCGAAAGACATGCAGCGTGACGGATTCCGGTGCAGCGGGTGGATAAGGATATCCATGCACGGAAAAAAGCCAGTCCTTGCGAAACCAATCGTTCTCAGTCAGGCGTGCAGCCGCCTCGTCAAGAAGCGCGATGGCTTGATCGATATCGTAATTTGACTTTGTCGCAACAGGCATAGCTACTAGCGTTTCGAAGAAATACTACTCAAGCATTAACGCATGCGCAAGTTACTCGCGCATGCGTTATACGATTCCGTTGAGCGCCGATTTTAGTATCTGCGTCCGCCGCCGCCGCCGCCTTTTGGCTTAGGTTGCGAGATGCTGACCGCTAATTGACGTCCTTCGACTTCTTTACCATTAAGCCCCTTAATGGCGGCTTCTGCTTCGGCCTGGGTGGACATCTCGATGAACGCGAATCCGCGTTTTCTACCAGTGTCTCGATCTGTCGGGATGGAGCAAGAGACGACAGTCCCGTGCTCTCCGAACAGTTGTTCAAGGTCCGTTTCAGAGAGTTTGAATGAGAGATTTCCAACAAACAGTTTGTTATTCATGCCAGTTACCGAAATAAGAAAGTACTGCGTGGATTGTCTCATATCAGAGGACAGTTTTTAAATTACCCAAAGCCTTTCGTAACTTTTTTACGTGCATCTAAAAGACTTATCGGCTAGAACCCTTGTCTGTAAAGGGTTTGCATTGTTACGAACATAATGTCAAGGTATTTACTTTGGATGCGAATCGCATATGAAATGGATGAATTATGGATGTCTTTTAGGGCAAGTCAAGTAGTGGGACGGCGTTACCTAAAGATATTTAAGCTGAATCCATAACTCAGGAAGAGCATCGACCATCCGTATACGGTCGCGCTGGCCAGTAATAGCATTGCCGCACCAATATGCCAGGCGCTGAAGCGCCCTCCCAGCAGTGTTAACCCACCCACCACCAGCGTCGCGATAGCAGCCTCTGAAGGAAATAGATATCTTCCTTGTGCTGGTCCGGCGGAATTTAGGAATGCTGACGATATAACTGTCCCCACAAGGCTCACCGCCAATGAGATAGCCAGAATTGCAAAACAGGCAATCTCCTTACGGTGCCGCTTGATAATTGGTGCTAGGCCGCTCATGACACCACGGGCAATAGCGTAGATGTAGCCCAGGCTTGCCAAGCCCATCATCCAGGAAAACCATTTATAGAATCGTCCAGGCAACAAAACATCCATGTTGCCAAAAGCTCCCCAGAATGTGACATATAGGAGAAATCGCCAATTGGCGTTATCGATGAGAGGCCATTTGTACATGTTTTCCGCAACGCCATAAGCCTTTAACCACGCGCGCAGCATGGTTCTTGTCCCCAATAAGTCACCTTCGAATAGGACGTAATTCTTGAGCAACTGAGGTGCAGCAACAAGCGCTGCAATCAATACAGCCAGTCCGACGCGACGAGCAACGACCAATTTTGACTGCTGATTGATCGACATTGAGAGGAGTATGGATAATCCTGCTATTGGAAACAATGAAAAGCCGGTAGGTTTGCATATTGCTTGAAGTCCGCATAACAAGCCAAGCACGACTGCATGAACCGGTGTGATTCCGTACTTGATCATGCGTACGCAGAGGTACAAGAGCCAGGACGATACTGCGACGGACGTGCAATCGTTGTTCGTGTACGAGCCTACGAAGACGAGTTGAGGGTGGAGGACCAAAAACAGCGGCACCGCATATGAAGCCAATCTGGATTTTGCGAAAAGCTCCTTTCCGATACCGTAGGCGCCTATGACTGCTGCGATGGAGGCGATTACGCTGCCAAAACGGAAAGCCAGAGCTGGGTCGAAGCAACGAAGAATGTGCGCACTGAAGAGATGCGGAAAGTAGCTGAGTGTTGCAAGCGCTCCATAATAAGCCGCATGGGGGTCAGTCATGACGTCGGCGAGAGCCGGGAGGCGATGTGCATTCCAAATAAATTTCAGTACCCAATAATGTGCCCCTTCGTCAGGCGCCTTGCTTATCGGGATTATGAAAAGCCAGGGCAGGCGGAGGACTGCACAAAGAATCGTGAGGAATGTGATGTCAATCCAGGTTTTTCCAAAAGTTGGTAAGCCAGCCGCAAAGCCCCGCCCGGTCTGCCTGTTGGCAGCCTCGTCGACGCGATTCTCCTGATTGATCAGTACGTTGGTAGCCACAACCTTAACCGTTCAAGTCACAAGAGCTCTTGCACCAGTGTGGTGAAGATTCTGCAGGCTGTTAGTCCGGACTGGTCGCCACCGCCAGCAGTGAGCCGCCGAAACTGAGATCTCTCATTCCCATGATGCTATGTTCCAATCTGCTAATCGCCAACATGGCGGTATTGATTGGACGGAGCGGGATGCTTGTCTCTCGGCGCATGATAGCTTCAATCTGCTCTTCGGTAGCATCCTTGGGCACCCGAAGCTTGCCTCGATGAACGATTGCTATCGGTACGAGCGGAGCCATGAAATAAACCGATTTTATATCGGTAAAACCAGCCTCTTCGAGTGACCGAGTGAGCTCGCTCTTGTTGTAACGGCGATAGTGACCGAAGATTTCGTCCATCACTGTCCAGAGGAACATATGTGCCGGTACCGTGAGAACAATCTTTCCGCCTGGCTTGAGAAGCTGGCGCACGCGCATCAATGGGAGCTGATCGTCTGAAAAATGTTCGAGACAATCGAACATTCCGACGGAGTCGAATTTCTGATCGAGACGTTTTTGCGTCAGAAAATTGGTGTTGGAAAACTTGATGTTGGGGTATCGCTTTTGGCAGATCGCGATGCCGTCTTCGACAATCTCCCAGCCAGACAGGTCGGTAAACCCTTCATCCCAGAGGTGTCCGAGGACATTGCCAGTCCCTGCGCCAATCTCCAGAAAGGAGGCTTTCCGCCAGTTAGGCACTTCGCTTTTCATGAGCCGAGAGATGCGCTCATTTCGGGCGATAAACCAAAAATGTTCACGCTCGTTGTCGGCGATCGTTTCATATGGATAGCGTTGAGTCTTGTCCTGAAGCGTGCCTGGCGCCCCTTGTCCTGAGGACGAGCGCTCTAATGTAGGCCGTAACGCGGTTTTGCTCATGGATGTTTGCTCGAGTTGATGTTGCCAAGAGTTAATCTGAGTTGTCGATTAATGACTTTACAACATTCCTAAAGCTAAACGCTGCTTACTAAAATAGGTAATTTCTAAGTTTGAGGCTATACTTCGCCCTTGGTCCCTGACTCAGTCGCTCACACTAGGGTTGGAGAGCTGTTGATTAGGCGGAGCTCACTTTTGTGTTCCTGAAAACATCCGAAACGTATGGAGCCTAAACATCAATGTCAATTTAGTCTCGGATGCCTCGTTGAGAGGAGAGAAGTCGGCCAAGTCGCTGACGCATCAATACTGCCGATTCTTAACCGGCGCTATTCGATCTCCCCGTTTTCGGGAATTGTTCGATTTGTTGCGCCATGATTAGATCGAGATAGTCGAGCAGGTACCGCCATGAAGAATTTTCGTGATTTCCTGGAAGCATTTACGGACGAATATCCAGAGCTTGGGCGCGGATTGGCAGAGTGCGCGAATCTCGATCGGTATTGAGTTACTCGCAGACGCTCAGTCTCTTTCCTGTTGAACGTTGAACGGAACTTGCCTTGGCATTGGAGCAGGATCGCGAACAGCCTCTAGGAGCCGTTCGGCACGTCCTGCACTAATCATGTACCTCGATCGGGCCTTTCGATTCCTTTATATCGTAGGTTTTTCGATTCGTGATATGGACATCGTGGCGCAGGACGAATTCACTCTCGATGTTATTCTGCCCTTTAAAAATGACGCTAGAGTTCTCGTCTTGGGTGTCCCTTGAGTAGGCAATCTGGCGGCGGTCGCCGTCTTTGATCACAAGCCTTGTGCGGATAAATTATTAGAGTGGCACCTATCTCATGGATGGCAGCCACAGGAATCTGAATTAGACGGTGGCCAGAAAATACTAGGTCATGCTGCCTGTCTCGCGCGCGAGCAGTTGATCGAGACTATAGTTGATTACGCGTCGTTTAGTGACTTAGATGGAAATCGAGACTGTTGATTATGGGAAAAACCGATTTGACCTGCTATTGATTACTCTACGTGATCACCACTGGCGGTGTGCAGATACTCCAATACGATTGATTATTGGCTAGCCATGCATGAAGATTGCGCTTTTACGTATCGCCTTCAGTTTTTCCAGGCAATACCATATTTGGTGCAGTTTACCATTCCCAAAAGAGACGCACTGATGATGTACAACGTAGATCCAACAAAACTCTATGAAGGACCGGAGTTCGAGGAGTATTGTATCAGCGAAGGTAAGTACTTGCCTGCAAGTCGCGATCGGACGCCTTGCATAACTTGCCCGCTGTTTACTCTTTGTCAGCCTGGATTCGAAGAGCAAGTTCGCAGGATTCAAGAAGGCGAAAATCCTAGTCTTACAGAGGGATGTGCCTTCCCCGAAGGCTCTCTCGAGCCTGCGAATCTCTTCGCCGGTTTGACCCAAGAGCAGATTGATTTCGTCAAATCAAAGGTACCTATCCTCAACGATTGACCTGCCTGTCTAACTGAACTGATCCGGAGTCTATGCCTTGCGCTAATAAAACTCAGATTTAGGGTGAGCCGCATTGTGTCCTGGGTAGAGTGAGAAATCATTCGTCCCAGGACACATTACGATGTGAGAAGCTAGGTTTTCAGTCACCGGAGTGCGTAAACCCAGCCGAAGTGTGCCTTGAAGTCATTGAGAGACATTTTGAAGCGCCCGTCATTCTTGCCGTCCAGCGCTTTGCCTTGCGAGTTGATTGGCTCTATAGAACTGCCGTCTCGGCTCGATGAATACGGATTTTTCAATTCCACTGTATTTGTCTTTTCATCGAAGCCTGTCACTGCGAAAGCATGTGTATGAAGAAGCGGTGAGCCTTCCGGTATTTTGTCTTTTGTTTTTGAAACTGCCACCACATTTTGATCTTTTTGATTTGCACTTTTCAGATGTGAAACCAACTTGTCATTGTTAGTCGTCACGAAGCCCGCATCTTTTCCGGTCAAGAGTTTCATGGTCTGAATCACGTCTCCGCCATCTTTCATTGTTTCTTGAACAGGTGTTGCCGGTTTTCCATCCTTACCATTATATTTTGCTTCTTGTCCTGACTGTGATACCAGATGTTTTGCATATGCCTTCTCTATGATGGCTGAATGAGATCCGCTAACGTATGTCATTCGCTCTGCTTCGGTCGGATTCGCTACAGTGATAGGCTTGTCTCTGGCACCGGGGAAGGTGACTGTTGAAGTGCCGTCTTTGTTGTCGCGAATCATATTCTTGATGGCGTTCGGATTTTTTTCCAACATGCTATTCATTGGACTGAGGACAAAACAGCTTCCTGTTTCACCCTGACTGTCTGCACCTTTGAGCCGTTGTTGTTTATAGTCGAGCGTGCCTTTCAAAGAATTCATGAACTTGTCGCCATCTTTTGCGAATTTCTCGACATCGATCTCGCTGACATAGGTTTTAACCGATTCATCTTCCGCACCGTCTTTGGTGCGAGGTATCAGTCTTTCTGGCTGAATGAAATCCTGACTGTCCGAGACCGGCGACATATCGTCGGAAGCCTTAGAGACATCCGAGAATCGCTTTTGGAGCGTTTCCAGGCTCTCGCGTTGTTCACTGCTCCAATCCTTGCGATCCATCGCTGACTTCAGCTCCTTATGTGTGATGACTCTGTCACCGTTCACGTCAATGCGTGAGAAAATGTCTTTCATTCCATCAATTCTCAAGCTGTCGGCAGTATCTTTCTGGTCGAGTCTAGGCAGGTTGTCGCGTATAGCTTTTAAATCTTCTCTCGTGATCCCGGCATTCTCATTTCTCTTGCCGCCAGAGGTTTCTCCTGGTTCTCCCTTTCCATCCTGTCTCAT
The DNA here is from genome assembly GCA_019746975.1 of Candidatus Obscuribacterales bacterium. GTDB lineage: Bacteria > Cyanobacteriota > Vampirovibrionia > Obscuribacterales > Obscuribacteraceae > JADYXR01. The sequence goes on along the minus strand of JAIERK010000141.1, from coordinate 38,003 downwards.
ACTTACCGCGGCTTCGCTCCAGGAGTCAGCTTTCAAGTAGGCGGTGGAAATATAAGCTGCCCCCTCTCCGTTGCCGAGTTTTGGATTGAGCATGGCGCGACCTAGCTCTTCCTTGGTTAGCTTTCCATCCCCGTCGGAATCTAGTTGTTTGAAATTCTTGTCCATCCATTGCATCATTTTATCTGTCGGCTTCTGACCTACTTTCGACGATTCTGAATAGTCTGTTTCTTTTGAGTTCTCTGATGGTTCCAGCAATCCAGTATCGTAATTGAGGTAAGCTGCCGCGAGCCTGGTATCATTTTTTTCACCGCTTGTTTTTTCTTTGCTCTTATCATCGTCAGTCTTGGATTGACCTTGCCAATCCAACATGGATTCAGGACCGAAGGTCATGTTTCGATACTGCTCCAGCGAGTCCACACTTTGTGTATGTGTGGCTGTTGGTTTATCGCGCGCTTCGTTGTCGCCTTGCGTAGGTATTTCGGGGCTCATTACTATGCCACTGGCGTTCATGAAAAGGATGAAGCCAATGTACAGCTACACTGTTGCAAGAATGTCTATTCGGTTGTTACTCAGGCGGAGTACCTCAAAATTGCTTCTCAGTTTTACGAACGCTCATGTCCCGGCGAGCACGCTTTTGTTTAGCAGTGGAATGTGTTGGGGGCTGTCGAGCTGCAAGCCGGTAATGTCGATGAGGCAATAAATCTTATACGCAGGCTCTCAAATGAACGAAAGGGTTGCTAAAGATGGCACCACTGAATGAACGAGGCGCCTGCAATAGCGAAGGCTATCTGTGAAACGGAAGGGGCGCACCAGCAGAATTGAATTGAGCCCGGTTTAGTTCTTCGATTCGCCGGCAATGTGCACATTTCTAAATGCGCATTTCACGGTTTTCGACTGTGAGAATGCACGGAGTTGTTCGTATTGTGCGGCTTCCATTGATTGGAGGAGACGATTCTCGGGAATAAAACGACAGGAAGGTGGTTCGCAAATCAAAGTCTAATGCATCGGGAGATGGCACAGGTCGAATCAGGAGTATGCCTTGTTCGAAGTACTGAATCCCATAATCGATCTCGTATTCAGGATGCTTGGCTTCCTCCTCCTTTCGATGATCTCGTTGGTTCCCATCTTTGGTCCAGCGCTTTGGTTGGAAAAATGGACCGAGGAGACCCGCATAAGTATTCGAATTCGGAAAAACTTTCGCCTCGCCGATGCACTATGCGCAGTCGCCGGGATACTTTTCACATTCGCGATTATTTTTCTGGTTTTGTCAAATTCTGCACTGGTGCCGGTCAATGCGTTTCGCTTTGCGATCGATAGTTGGTACTTGGACTATGCAGACAAAGTTGGACTTCTGATGCCGAACGGCGAAGATTGGGTTCGATTGAAGTGTTTTCTTTCGGCCTGTGCTGCTGCCACATTTGCTGTTCCGGCTGCCTTGATGGTCGGGATGCTCTCTTTGAAGACTACGTTCACATTATCATTTACCGAAAATTACATCCGGTTCCCTATTCGGTTCGCATCTAAGCTAAAGTTTCGAACGAAACGTAAGTGGACAGATCTTTCCTCTTTCCAGATTTCTGGTGAGTCTGACAGTGCGCAGATGGTCAGATTCCATTTCCGAGATGGGTCCATCGTGTGCATTCCGCGGAGCGATTTCTCAGAGTGTGGTCTCAACCAAATACTTCATAGGGTTGCTATTTATGCTTTTCCGTCGGTAGTCGGTCATCAGGGACCGATCGAAGGGGATGCTACATTGAGCATCCCTGCTTCGACATATACGCAACTCTGGGAGGATGACTTTCAAAGGCACTTTCGATCCACTACCTTCGTGCCTTTGCAGAACGGTGTTTCGCTTCAAAATAAGCGATTCCTCATCATCAATCAGCTCGCTACTACCGCAATGTCAGCCACTTATCTGGCGCAACTTCAAGATGGATCAAAAGTCATTCTGAAGGAGTCAGTATCGGCTCACGAGTCCGAGACCGGAAGGAAAGCGAAAGAGTTGTTTCTCAAAGAGTGCGAGCATTTGAGTACACTGGATCATCGTAGTATTGCTAAGGTTGTCGATAGTTTCGTGGAAAACAATCGATGCTATCTTGCGTTGCAATACATCCCTGGACAAGACCTTTACCAGAGAGTAAAGAAGGTTGGCGCTATTTCCGAGAGTGAAGTGCTGAATTGGGCTCATCAAATTTGCGAAACCCTTGCCTACTTGCATGGCCAGAATCCTCCTGTTATTCATAGAGACCTTACGCCACACAATCTAGTTTTAGATAATGCCAGGAAGGTTTTTGTTATCGACTTCGGTGCCGCAAATCGCTTCCAATCTAATGTCACAGGGACAATGATAGGTAAGCAATGCTATATGGCGCCAGAACAGCTCAGAGGAAAATCTACGCCGCAAAGCGATCTGTATGCACTTGGAGCTACGATGCATTTCTTGCTTACGGGCTCGGAGCCGGAACCATTGTCTGTATGTTCGCCTCAGTCGTTGAACAAAAATGTGTCCGATGAGGTTAATCGTCTTGTCGAAGATCTCACCAGATTTGATACCGCGGAGCGCATCGCTAACGCTATCGAAGTTGAAGAAAGGCTCAACCGGTTGATAATCGAACGCAGTACTTCTCACACAATTCATCTGAAAAGGGCTCACGATGAGTCACTCAAAGTCGATATCAGAAAAAAGGAGCCTACGACGGTTGATGCGACCTGATACCGAACTCCAAGCACGAATCAGTGAGGAGCCCGTAACCCTCTCGGAACCGTTGATGCCTCTTGAGGAACCGTTAATGCCTGTTGAGGAAACGGAGAGTTCCGGTCAACTCCAAATGGAGTTAGTTAACCATAATTTGGAGCGGAGCCGATTTCTGTCATGCTATTCTCTATTCATCGTGCTCTTCCTCGCCTCAGGCCTTCCGGCATTCGGATTGCTTTGGCTGTTCAATGTTTGGCATATTGGCTCAATCCTCAATCTCACTGCCACCAGTCAACAAGTTTTCTTACTTCTGTACATTTACTCCTCCGGGACTGGGCTTCTAATTTTCTTGCCGTTGCTCTGCGTGACAGCAACCAAGACTCTGCTCACACCAAGGGGATTTTCTATTCAAATCAGTGAAGTGGGAATCAGGCGGATTGCGTACAATCATGTCAATGAGCGCTACTCACGGTTCATATTCTCTAAAGTGTCGGCTTTAGTGGCGGCGTCCAGACTGTGTCCACGCGAAGTGGTGTTTGATTGGTTATGTATGGTGTTTGGATTTTGTCCTTCGAAGACACCAGTTGTCTGGTCGTCTATCTATCGAGCCGCTATCCTCAATCGCTGGTATGAAGACTTCGTGGAGGTCCGAGCGAAAGGCGGAAAGCGCTTCGTTATTCCGCTTGCCGGTTTGAGTACCAATCAACGACGGCAGATTGTGCGCTCGCTTCGCCGGTGGTTGGGAGTGCGCGTGGTCGGTGAACTCTATGCTGACAAGGAAGAATTCCAGCCAATCAAAAAAAATAGAAAGAAAAGTCGCTTTGGTTGGCTCTCCAGGCTGGGTTTTACCGATCTCTGGTTCAGTCAGATCTCCGATCGGAGCCGAAGCAATCTGAGCGATATTTTGGAGCCGGGCACCTGGTTGCAAGACAAAACTATTAGAATCGTAGATACTATTGCAACAGGCGGACTCGCAAACATCTACATAGCGGAAGAGTTTTCTCTCGAAAACATTTATGGTGAGACTATAGTGTTGAAGGAGTTCATTCTTTGTACGGACGGGAATGAAAGGGAAAATCTGTCGTTGATTCCATTCCAGAATGAACTCATTGTTTTAAACAAGCTCGATAATGAGTACATGGTAAGAGGGCTAGGTGAGCTCATCGAAGACCACAGGGCTTTCATCAAGCTGGAACACATCAAAGGTGTAACCATTCAAGATCACGTCGCTTTACGGGGAAAGATGCCTGAAGCTCAGGTGGTCGAGCTTGCGAAGATTATGTGCAAGATGTTGATTTATCTCGGTTCTATCAATGTGGTGCATCGGGACTTTACTCCGCACAATCTCATTCTTACTGAAAATGATGGCTTGAAACTGATTGATTTCAATGCTTCGCTCCACGCCTATCGCAAAGCTGACGAACGAGACGATGTCGTGGGGAAACCGGATTACATACCACCCGAGCAATTTCGTGGGCGCGCGACTAGTCAGAGTGATATATATGCGCTGGGTGCTACTCTGTATTTTATGTTGACGGGAGAACCGCCAGAGCCAATCTCTCAGTCGTCTCCAAAGACGTTGACTCGATATTTGTCGGATGAGATCAACGAAATTGTACGCAAGTCGACGGCACCGAAATTGTCCGAACGATATGTAGACGCGGATGTTGTTCTCGCCGATCTGCTCATGATCCAGCAAGACATCGAGCCGGAGGATGGGCTGGCTGGTTCTGATTAGATTAAGCGGAGCGGGCTGTGATTAGCAAATCTTGGAGGAGGACCCTGATCGGTTAATCGTAGCGGACTCTGAGTAGCGAAGCGTGTGCGTTTAAATGCTCCTCACGAGTGTTGCGCATGAGCCCTGTATGCGAGTCGCGAACGCGGTCGGCAAAAGCAGTAACCTGATTGTGCATTTAGGTCGATACTCGAAACTGCCTACTAGTTAGTTCTGCTCTCAAACAAAAACTCGATCCGAGTCTTGAATTGTTTTGAAAGTCTTTGGTGCGCTGCGCGGTCCTGACTCTGAGGGAGCGGACGCATTGTCGGTGGTCAAGGGAGGCGGTTGAATGCCTGTTGGACTGCCATTTTTCATAGGCTCTGTATTGGACGCTAGTAACATTGATTGATCCCCTGGGGTAGCGCTGCATTCCCATCTGGATCGATCTGGCGATCCTCGTCCACCTCCGCCACTTTCTCTTTCGGTCATCGGACCTGGAGACGGACCTGTCGGCGTACCGGCACTCTCTCCGCCGCCGCCTCGTCCAGGTGCACCGCCGCCGCCACCACCACCTTCGCCGCCACCACCTTCACCGCCACCACCGCCGCCGCCGCCACCGCCACCGCCGCCACCACCGCCGCCACCGCCACCACCACCACCTTGTTTTTTCGCGTCTTCTATGGCTTTCGATAGCTTCTCGCCGATTTTCATTGCTTCGCCTGCGGCGCCACGCACCAAACCGCCAAAATCGAAAGCGAATTTCACGCATATGTTGGCTAGAGTATTTAATGCGAGCATTATGATTGTTCCTGTTTCGTCGACGCCGCGGAAGCAGGCCATGAGAAGGACCACCGTGTTCCAGAAAAAGGACCAGAAGCACACGGTAACTACGCCCTCAACCCAGTTGGGTAGTGCGTCGCGAAGGTGCTTCATCGGCCAGACCCAGAGACCGGCAACTACTGGTCCGACGCACCACAGGTAATAGAGGAAAGCCATCTGAAGTCCGCACAGAATACTCCAGGATGTGCATAATGCAGCATTCGTCGAATTAGTCGTCATCCTCGCCGCCATGACCGAGGCGGGAACCACTTCGTTGGCTCGGTCCTCAGGAACGATATAAATGCCGGAACATGGATCGAAGATCTTGACCGCGATCAGATCCGCTTCGAGTTGTGCAAATGGCGTAAAATTGCCGAGCAAGATTATACCCATCGAAGACACTGGTAGGTCGATCGTATTACGGTTCTCTTGTGGCAGACGCCAGGGCATCGCCTTGATCTCGTGACATATTGCATCTTTGTACATGTCAGATCCGTACATGCGTGTGTACTCTGAAGAGATAGTGTAGGTAAAGGAGTTCGCGAGATCGATCCCGTAGTTACAAACAAGATATGTGCCTGGAATAAGAAAGACTCCGACTAGCGAGCGCAGTATGCCTTCGAAGGGGTTGACCTGTCCTAAGACGGGATTGCCGGCTCCCATTATTGCTCTCATTTGGGCTATAACCGCTCCAGGTAAGAGCAGAAGAATTCCTATCGGGACGAAAATTTGATTTCGAATCTTGTTCCACTGGTTGCTGTCATCAACGGTGAAGTTTTCCATAGAGCTTGCGACATATTCAATTGCTGTTTCCGCCATAGAGTGACCGATTTCGCCTGCGGTATCAGCGGCTGCAGTGGCGGCGCCCATGGCTTGTGCCTGTCCCTGCATCGCATTTTGCAAGGGGCGGTCTTGATTGGCTGCGCTCTGTCCTGCTATCTCGGAGGAAACTGCGGCGTAAGCCCCGGTAACTGGATCGGAAAACTTGTTTTGATTTGATTCAAAAATCTGCTTTACCTTATTTGCCACCACTTCACTGCCTGTGAACGAGCGGTTGTCGAAATTGTCCGGGCGCATTTGACCGACGTCGCTCCTGCCGTTGAATGCTTCTGAATTCTTCACGTTTTCGAGCATTTTGCCTGGCGTCATTCCCCCACCGCAGCTTTTGTCTATGTTTGGAAAACATGGATTTGACTTGTCTGGTGAGCCGTCGCCGTTGCACTTACCGTTGGCGGCAGCGGCTTGCTTCTGCAGGGTTGCCATGGCAGAGTTGAGTTTGGGTCCGTAGCCTGAGGAAGGAGCCGCCATTGCTGCCTCAGCTGCTGTAAGAATTAGAATCCATACGATGGCAGCCACCGTCAATGATGCCATGTGATTTTGGTTGAGCACGCCTGTTTTCATTTCAGGATCCTTGTGAGTGGTACTAGCCGCCTTTTTTGTCTTTAGCCGCATGTTGCACGGCCTCTTCGGATTTGGACATTATTTGTTGAATCATGTCGCCTGCCTTGAAGTCGAAGGGATTGAAAGGCACCGAGGTCATGATCACGAGAAAGGAGATAAACATAATGAGCTCCCAGATTGAGTACATATTGAGGGCTTTTCCAAGCCAAGTCAGACGCGTGTCCATAACCAACAAAACGATGCACCACCAGAAGCGCCAGAGTGCGATATTTATTACAGCGTCGACCCAGTTGACGAATACTCTCGTGAATAGAGACCCTGTTGAACCTGGCCAAGCATAGAAGGCAGCGGCAACCGGACCCATGAGTAGGAGGTAGCAAACGATAACCAACTGAAAGGCGCACAAGATCACCAGGCCCATTGCGGAAGACTGAGCCATCGAATTGGCGAGCATCTGCAACATGACTGAGGCCGGATCTTGATTGAAAAGCTTTGCTTGATCTTCCGGGCCCTGGGCTAGTTTCCCTAGTACCTGCACTGCCGATGAAGGCAATATAGAACCGGTGAAACTTTCCAACGGAGCGCGAAAAACCTGTTCATCACCATATAGAAATAAATTGCCGTAGTCTATCTGTCTGGACACCTCATATTGCAGAGAGTTGCCCACGTCAATCGAATAGCTGACTATGAGCTGAGTAGATGGGATAAGAAAAATGGCGACAAGCGATCTCAAAATCCCGGTAAAAGGATTAGCCGCGTCGTCATCATTGTGATTCAGCAGTACGCCTGATGACACGAGACCTTTGGTCATCGTCATCACAGCACCGGGTAGCAGCAGTAACAGGGCGATGGGAACATAAACATTCTTATATGCCTGTTGCACGAGATAGATGGCGTTGCTGTACGACTTCACTGGCTGATTTGCACTGCAAGCTGCGCCGGTCGATTCGTTAGCTACGTTTAGGCAGGTATCGGAAGACAGCTCCAGCATCTGAAGCCAGGTCGGATCAAAGGCGTCGGCAATCGCTTCCGATGCACCTTCGGCAATACCATTCGAACCAGATTGCCCCTTCTTGAAGTTGGAATGAGCCTCGCTCTTCAAGTCATCTTGCAGTTGTTGTCTCGCTACATCGAGCTTCGTGCGCTCGGCGAGAGAAATTTCATTTGGTGTGTCTTTCATCATATCCTGCGCTTCCTGAGCGGCGCAGTAAGCGGCGGGGCTATTCAGATCGCCGACCTTCGGCTTTTGGTCCAGTTTTCTGAAGACCTTGCCCATAGGGCTACCTGTCCCGTCTGTTTCGGGCTTTTCTTCGAAGAAGTAGGGTTGTAGACCTGCTTGGGAGCCTTTGCCGCCGCAGCAAGGACCGCCCTGCTTGCTTCCGCCATCGGCGTACTCCATTTTGTCGCCTTTTTCGAACTTACTAGGATCGCACGATCTGGTATTGTCATTGCGGGCAAACATCTGGGGAGAGTGCGAGCCGAGGAATTGTGGCACGGTATTTGCGATTGGCTCTTTCTTGGTTGCGTTAGAGGTGCTGACGAAGTTGTCGTGTTGCATTGGCGCCTTACTGTCAGGACCACCACGACCCATCGGATCATACTTGCCACTACCGTATTGAGCATCGTTGAGACCTCTAAGGTTGAAGTTAAGGGCTCGCTGGCTGAGACGAGCCCATGCTGGTGATACTAACTGTAGTGCTAGTAAAACTGTTATGAAAAAAATCGTTCTTGTACGCATGCAAGAATCCTCTAGGCTTGTGATTGCCTATTTATGCAGAGTCATTTGTGCCGAGCGGAAACCCGACCCGGATCAGACATTTGTCGTGTCGTTATTGTGATTGGAACTTGGTTTCTACTAAGTCCTTTAAATCGGTGTCAATGCGTGCACCACCTGGGGTGGTGCTAACTGTTTTCTGTGCAGTAAGTTAGTAAGTTGACACAGATGCTGTGGATGCTGAGAACAATGCTTCGATCTGATCGTCTCTAAATTGAGAGTTTCATTCGCCTTGTCGTTCTCCTGTATTGAGCCAGTTGTTAGAGCTAAGTTCGAGTAGTTGCTTTACTCGACTTGTGATATTGTGCAGAACAAAAGTTGCAAAATGGTTGCGTAGCACAAGAACTTCAAAACGCTCATTAGAATCGATTCTACCAGTTGCTTGTGCCTGTGAAATTCAATACTTCGATCAGAATTTTCGAGTTGGGAATTCAGCCGAACTGAGTCGTTCTTAGCTTCGGACTGGTTAACTTTTGAAATGATTGCTGCCCTGGAGGCAAACTAGAAGGCGATCAATAAAATTGCCTCGTTAGCTTTTGGATATGTTGTTCGGATATTGTGAGCCTGAACCACTCACTTGTAGGGATGGGGGAGACAGGATGGGTGTTTAAGCAGATTCAACTAGTAAGAGACCGGACTGGGTCACTGATCCACCTGAGAGCCTTCTGATGGCGGCACCAGAACTTCTCGATCAGTATCGAACAGTTCAATCTTCATTGACGCAGTAAAGAATTCTCCTTCGTCGGACGATTTCTTGATTGGGTTTTCTCTATATAAATTGAATGGTGAAGGTGAGGCTGTACCGATTTCCGATGAGCTGGCACCGATTGATAGACCCAACAAGCCGCAATCGATCAAAGGGTTGCAGAAGCGCAGCGTTTTTTCTCACTGATGGCGCCGGATTTGTGGGACGGCGTTGATACTGAGAGTTCTGTTGCTGCTCTTCTAGCCACTATCCAATGGAAGGTGGATGAAAATCGAAAGGGAATCGACAAACCCCTGTATGCAGCTTCGGGTACAAAATAGTCACAATCAGCTCACATCCTGTTCACATATAATTTTTACCATAAAGTCAGTTCGAAAACCCGATAGGGTCTTCGATTTCGCTCCGTCGTACCTATTCCTTACTACTCAACATCAACTTTTCGTTACTATAGGTGTGCATATGGTATCGGACGCCGCTCGTGGTTTGCCAGATTTACCATCGGAAAATCAGCAGCAAGATCAAACGTCTGCTGCGCATCTGGAAGTCTATTCATTTAATGCCCCCAGGGGTGGTGCCTCACGCGATAGCGACGACAACGGCTCATCATCTTCCACAAAACCGAAATGGGGCTCCAGAACCGAAGACAGCGATACTAGCGAGTCGGACCAGGAAAAACTCCTTCTGGGTCTCCAGGGCACAGCCGGACTCTATCCACAGGCGGAAGGTCCGCGGTACGCGAGCCTCACTGGGGGCGGTACCGAAGCGCATACGAGTCCAGAGCGCTTGAGTGGTTCTGAAGTCGCGAGAGGAAAAGGATTAGCAACCGAAGACAATCCAGTTGTCGGTCGAGAACCCCTACCAGGAGCGGGGCTCGAACAGCCAGGTACTTCACCTGTCGGCGGCGATTCGGTCTCTGGTTACATTGACCAACCAAAACCGGTTGAGCCCAGAAAGTTCGACGGGTTCGGTAGGCGTACCGCGACCGAAGTTGATGTGACTGGGGTCGGAAAAGTCGGGGTCTCGGCTACGCGTGACAGCAATAATCAAGTCAATAAGATTGATTTGCGAATCGGCAATGACACCATCAGCTACACCAGATTCGCGGATGGCATCTGGAATCGGGCTGCCGGTAAGCCGGGAGAAAAACAGCCCAGCGCCGAAAGCTTGAAAGGCGCTGAGAAAGCGCTGAAGTCCCTCGGTATCGAATCAGTGGGAATGACAGGCAGAATGTTCAAAGGTGATCTCGATCTGACCGCAGATGGAAAAGTCAGATATCAGAGCTCTGATGCACCAGATAAAAAAATATCTTTTATGTCTCCGGATGGAACAGTCACAAAGTTCAACTTTGAAAACTACACAAGAGAGACGGTCGGAAAAGACGGTAGGTCATCTTTAGATGGTTGGGACGGCAAAAAGTTCGTGCCGGCCAGAGATGCAACCAGAGAAGTGCTTGCTGACGGAAGCGTCAAGACCACCGTCACGCTTGATGGAAGCCACAACAGATCAATCGAGCGCATCACGAATCCAGGCAAGTTGGGTACAGGAGAGGGCAAGAGAGACGAGACCAGTTTTAACCCGAAGACAGGCGATTCTAGCACGTATAGCTGGCTTAGCGGCACTCAGACCATCAAGGGCAAAACTAGCTATCTCGACGGTACCACGGGTAGGTACAGAGAAGGAGCAGTATCCGGCAATACAGTCACATTCACAGATAAAGATCCAAGCAGTAAAGTGACATCTGCCGCTCGCGATACCAAAACTGGTATCACTACGTATAGGGGGCCAGGCGGCTATGAAGTGACCAAGAGCCTCGAAAATAATGCCGTTCTTACCACAAAGACCGACGCCGGACAGTTCACCTTTAGTGGCAACAAGAAGGATCCTCATACTATCGATCGATTCACTCTGAATGGAAAAACATACACGAGAGTCGGTGAAAACAAAGATGGCACAATCAATGCTGATATCGCGCGCGGCACGAGAACGCTCAAGGACTATCAGCCCAGGTCGACTTCCGACCTCAACGAATACAAAGACGAGAAAGGTCAGAAATTCCGCATGAGCGTAGTCGTCGATCAAGACGGCAGGGTCAAGACTGCCGTGCCGGGCAAGGATGGCAAACCTCTAGTGCGGGAGTATCCGCCGACTTCAACTGTCAAAGATTCTCCGCCTGGTGCCGCGAAGCCGGATTTAGACGGTCGGCAGAGAGAGCTTTTCGACAAACCCAAAGAATCAACACCGGCTGAAAAAGCGAAACAGAAGGATGAACTTAAGGCGACCAAATTCGATCGCGAAGGAAATCCGACTCAGTATCAATTCGGTAAAGGAAATCTCAAGTTGAGCAGAAATGGAGATGGCTCCTGGTCCCATTCCAAGCTCAATGAGGATAAACCATTCAAGCCACCCTCTGAGTTTGCGAAAAACATATATACCAATAGAGATCTCACCGCGGAACAGAAAGAACGAATAGTCGACAATGCCAAAAAGTTCGACTCAATGGAGAACTTTACCGACAAACAGAAACAGGAGGTTTACAAACAGGCCGCCCGACTGCTTGATGGCAAGGACGCAGCTCTGACGTCGAGGGAAAAGGCAGAACTGGCCGATCAACTGTTTTGGCATATTGCTAATTCCGCAGACAACAATCAAGGCAGGAACAACACATGTAACGTGACTGTCTTGCGCGGAATGGCTCTCAAAGATCAACCAGAGGTAGCAGCAAAACTTTCTGCTGATGTAGCCAACACTGGCAAGTACGCCACCAAAAACGGTACCACAATCAATGTTCCTATGGATTCCGTCAAAGTGCGTCCGGGCAGTCCGGAGTCGAAATTCCCACCTGATGCAGGTAGTCGCACCGCGCTTGGCAAGCTTTGGGATGTATCTCTAATAAATGGTAGGCTGCAACGTACGACTTTCGATCCGACTGGTCAAAAGGTTGCGAAAGGTTCGCTATCCTACAGAGAAGTTACACCTGAAAGTCGAACCGATACCGGTGGTCGTATCGTCAGGAAGAATGACGATGGAAGCGAGTCGGTTCTTCACATTAATAAGAATGGTGTATCGAAGCCAAATGACAGTCCGCTGATAGGCGGATCTGCGATTGCTGATGCGTGGAATCAAATCACAGGCGACAAATTAGAAGGACGTTACCTGATGCATGAGAAGCTCGGTGGTGGCGGCAAAGAGTTCGAAAGGCTAGTCGGAGGCAGAATCACCTCTGAGGAACAGTTGAGAGAGAGCCTGGCGAAGCTCGGCGATAAATCTGCGATTGTTCAGCTCAATACCGGCAGATTGCAACAAATGGCATCACAACGGGCTGCCGTTGCGCGCGGTGAAGATCCAAACAAAGTACCACGGCCAGAGGGCGGCAGTCATGTAGTCTTGGTATCAGATTACGATCCGAAGACTGGCACTATGAAAATTGATAACTCGTGGGGTCAGAACAATGATGTTCGAATGACGCTCACTGAATTGTATGACAGCATGCAAACAAGCTCCAAAGGTTCTGGAGGCAAACTCGAGTGGTATACACCGCCCAAGAAAAAATAGCCGCATACTCGTTAAATGAAACAACGGAGGTCTTAGAATGGTCGAATTTCCAGTGGACAAACCAACGCTGCGGGCACACGTATGTCGCAATGATCAAAAGAACTCATCGACACTTTCATTACGCAGAACTGGCGAAACAGTGCTTCAGAAGAAAGTAAGTAAAGTTACAGAGATGAAGCCGATTTATCTATCCTGGATTGCTCTGACCCTTTAATGCTCTGGATGTCTGCGCATTGTAAAAGCTAACGGTGTTTCTTTTCCAACAATCGGTATCTGATTAACAATCGGAACCGATCCGACTTCGAGTAAAGGCTCGTGGACATACGCTACTATCACTTGGTACTGGAGCACGCCTTTGCTTTGCTCAGACCTCAGCAAGGCACTGATGTCTTTGATACCGTTGGCGACTATTTGATTCCTTCCCTGCACATCCAATTTAGCAAGAGAAAGCCCGAATGCATCTTTGCTAGGACGCACTTTCAACAATTTAGCAATGGGATCGAGAGTCATTTTAGAAGCAGATTGACGGAGAATTTCATAGGCCCTGTTCGGAGTGGTGGCATGCGCCACCTGGTCGGCGGTCACACTAGCGCAAAGAACACAATATGAATAGCCTGACGCGAAACTTAGAATGTTGAGAGTGGGAATCATGATAACAATACAAAATGCATAAAATGCGGAGCCAAATTCAGTAATCGATTCGCCAATAATTCTCTTGTTTTTTCTTCTTCCGCCGGAGCAATCAATCATATTTCACCTTCTGTCGAAGTCAGCTCAACTGGGCTCGAAATCTCGATTTCTGTTGCCAATCGCGATCTGTCGTAGCGATTACCCGCTCTCTCCAGCACTCGAAAACTGGCATCTTGAGTCAGATCCACCGCCAGTATTGACGGCATTGGCTGTCCAGCATGTTTACCACCTTCCTGCTTCCCGAGTCGATGAACTTGATCTCGAACCCGGGCGGTCCAGGCTAATCCGTTGTCCAAAACAGCATCAAATGCCACCATATAGAGTTGATTCTCGTATGCCGTCTGTGAGGGGAATGGATAATTCTGAGGCGTATCGACAGAAACGATGCCTTGACTGTTTATCGCAAACAAGAAAGTATTATTTGAGCTGTGTTGCCTATTGAACTGGCAGTCCAGCGCATTCAAAATTGAATCTATATTTGTTTTGCTGTGTGCCGTTTTGAGCCAATCGAAAAAAGCTCTTGTAAGTACATATCGCATAGTGGACTTTGGTTTTTCAGGATCTATTCTTAGAACTGAACCTCGATCGATGGGGAAGTCGCCACCGCTAGCGGTGCATAGTTGTACTTCTTTGCGCATTCCTTCAGATGTAAGAAGGTCTCTAAGCGAATTTGTTCTAGAGGGAAAACCATTTGGAAAGCGAAGCACCAAGTAAGCGGCCGGAGTTTTGTCTTCCATGTATGCTGGTTGAGCACAGGCAGCAGCCTTCAGGTATATGTCTTTGTCTTTTCTCTTGAGCTGCGATGATAATTTGATGATCGAACAGTTATTTCTTGAGCTGAACGTGCGAAAGAGATCTGACTCAACCAAGCTAACTTGTTTGTCCAATCCCGCAAAATAGAATTCCTCGTTAAACGCCGGCATGTCAACGAAGGCCGGATAGACGGATAAATTGCGATGACGGGAGTCTATACAAGCAGACGCTCCTGTTCCAGGTAGAGGCGTATTGGTAATGCTCTCTCCCTCTAGCCAGCCTAACTCTCCTGAGATTGTATTCATTTGCCAGCCCAGACAATTTAAAAGAGACGCAGCGTTTTTAGAGTACAAATCGCGGGCACTCTTCATTGGCAATATCTCCTTCCCGAACATGTCTCGAGCAATCTCTACAGGAGCCTTTGGTTCTTTAAGAGAGTTGCCGAGTACCCGCGACAAGTGACGAGAAGCGGACCGAGCAGATTCCAGATCGGATAGGGCGCAGTCGATAGCTTCGTTTGTTCCAATTGAATTCGCGACAAGGAGTTCCAGACGCACGGTGCCGAGAATGGTATTAATGCCGGTGACAGGAAGCGGATAGCCATCCGCTGCCACTGTCTCGCTACCAATCGGTGGTTGATCGGTGAGCGACACGAATCCCCATTTAGCGTCATCAATTACTATTTTCGATAGATCTCGCGCTGCTGCTAAAGCTGCTGCTTCTAAGGCACACTTGTTTCGATAACTGACTAACATTGATATTCCAATGTCGGCAAAAATGCTCCAGCCGGCGATCAGTAACGCCGACAGGCAAAGATAAAGGACGTAGACATTGCCTCGTTCAGCCCTCATTGTTTGCTTCAGTTTCTTCCGTCTAACATTCATGAAGTGCATCCTTTTATTCAGAATAACTTAGTCATATTCTTGAGTCTGCTCACCTCGATACCGCGAGTGGTGTTAGTCAGTACTCTTTTGGACGAAGTGTGAATCAGAATCTCTAACAATTCAAATCACTTAGAATTTCATTTGCGCCACACCAGGCTTCCAGGGGACCATTGGAAGCATCCCTGAGCTCAGCCATGTCGGACGATTTTTTCCTAAATAAATACCCTCCGGATTCTCAATTACACCGCGAGCGCACTGAACATACCGAAATGGCTTGCCGATGCCCGGAATTTTATCTAAACCAGGAAGTGGACATACGATGAATGGCTCTTGAATTACCTCAAAACCAACCATATATTCGTATACATAATCGCTTGCATTTGCTTGGTCTGTCGCGCTTTGATTGGGACCAATGTGATCTGTTTTGCCACTTACAATAGATGTTCGCTCAATGAAAATTCCGCCAGACCCTCCGACAAATTTCGCGCGTGCAAATTTCAAGAGATCTGACTCCTCAATTGTTCCTCGAGCTTTCTCAATTCCGACGTAGTCTGACAAGTAGCTATACGCATCTTGTACTGATGTGGCTTTTGAGGCGGAGTGCGCCATGTCTTGAGTGAGGAGAAGAGTAGTAGCAAAACCAGTCGCCACAAACATGAGATCGACAAACGGAAAAACAATAAACAGAAAAAACAAGCACACTACAGGTCCGAATTCCGCCAAAACACTCCCGTCTTTGCTTCTGGATCTCATGGGTTCGGTTCCTCCGGAAATAGTTTGGTTACCGACTCAGTGCGCGTAGATTCACAATGTTTTTCTTCTTTTCTCACCATAACCTGGCGAATGTGAGGTCAATGTGAAATCAAGTGTTCACTGCCCGTGGCGGCAAAGTCGTTGATCTGCGCATGTTTCGCGATAGACATTAACCAAAGTGCTATAGCGAATTGCATAAGTCCTTTCAGCTCTTATTTCGATTGTTTTTTGCATTTTGCATTCGGATTGAGTCATTTTGCTGCTCGACCATGTTAAGAATGACACGCTACGGCAGAACTCTGACTGTTAGGGTAATTCAGTTCTTAAGAATTCATTTGCAACTCTAATTCAGCGATCTGCGTTCGTAAGCTGGATGTAACAAAAACGTGTCAGGGCAGTTCTATCGAATCAACAAGCTGGGACCGTGTTCGAGGTCCCAGATTGCTAATTCACGCCAGCCGAAACTAGACGTTCGAAATCAGACTACCAACCTCGGCCATCAATTTCTGCCAGCAGCTGAGCTACCGAACTCATTGATGAACCTGATCCTGCCGGGACAGGTGAGTCTTTCCGCAGAGCAAAATCGGCCTGAATCAGCTGGTCCAAGGATACCCGATCCGAGAACTTCGATACGTCTGTTACGAACAGGGGGTCTTGCATGGTGCTACCAAGATATGCGGTATTACCAGTGGTGCGATATTGAGTATTAAACCGTGTCGTTCCTGCACCGGGACCAACCGGAACACGAACGACCCCACCATAGAAAATACTAGACTCCACGTTGTTGGTTTCAGATGGATTTTGCACATTCTTGACAGTGAGACAATCATGCGTTATCCCATTTGGATCCGCTTTGGTCATAAACGATGTTACGTTGCTTATATTCAGACCTCTACCGCTGGCAACGTTGCTTCTTGTCGCATTTATTAGTAAACAGTTTGAGATTTTGGTTCTGTGCCAGTCAGAAACCTCTGCAAAGACGAAGCCTCTTCTGAGCCCAGGACCGATCACGCATTTTTCAATCTTACAATCTGGATTGGATGTCGCCATTCGTACTCCTTCATTGAATCTGAAGTAGTTCGTGCTGTAGATCCAGCATCGAGTAATAAGAGAAGGATTGAAATGGAACGCGCTTGATGGCTCGATGAGAACATTAGTTGCATTATCGTGAATTATGCATTTGTCTGCGATCACTTCGCTGTCACTTTCAAGATGAATTCCACTGCGTCCGTTGTTGGTCAATTCCAAGTTAATTAAAATGGACGCACCCTCGAAGTTTCCGCTCTTTTCCGACAGCCGAACTCCGTCTAACTCCCATCCTTTGACCACCAATCCACCTCTTCGTCCACCGTTAATAAATACGCCTACATTAGGCACATCGATCCCAGGGCCCTGCTGACCGAGACCATCGATAACTACTTGACCGTTGTGTCCTGTTCCACCCATTGTGACTATCGGTATTCCGCCGCTCCCTCCGACGCGAAGAGGCTTGTGATACACCATCTGGTTTTCTCCGCCATCTATAATGAGTTTATCGTTTGAGCTTGATTTAAGCTTCTCCCACACGACCTGATCTAATTCGTTCCACGCGGTTTTCCAAGATTTGCCATCGGAGTTATCACCGTTTTTTGAAACATAGTAATTGTCGGCTTGTGCTGGTGCCAAATTCGTTAGTGTCAGACCTGCTACTCCGAGCATTGTCACCATCGAGTTTTTCAACAGACCCTTTGAATACCTTTTCATATTGAACCTCCTAGTTCTATTCCAATTCAGTGTAGTAATTACACGTTCGTTCAGGAGCGCAATCTACAGTTCAGTGCACGACGAAACTGCAGGAAGCATTTCAAGCTGTGTCCCTACGCGGTTTTAATTTCGATTGATAGCATAAGTGCTCAGCGAAAAAATGAACATACGCAAAACTGCTATAACTTGGTCGCACCATTGGCAGTAGCACGATATGATCAAAGTGCTCTGCTCAAGAAGAGCTTCTTATAAGCTTTCTACCGAAAGCTCAAGGGTAATGGCTAGAGAATAGGAGAAGACAGTCAGGCACCATAGGTGACACTGATAGTCGACTGCAGCAAACACAGAAACGACAAAACCAGAAAGGAGAATTTCATACTCCTTCCTAGTGTTGTCTATCAATGCAAACCGAGCCAAAAGGCTACAATGGGTAGCAACGATCATCCAAAAGTTAACACCATGTCCTGTTTGGCAGGATCTAAGACCGGTACAAAATGCCATCGCTAGCTGGTATGTACTAGTGTGGAATTCCTCACTCGCAAATGCGGCTAAAACATCTGCAGCAATTGAGCCACCGAAGTGATTGATGAGCCTGTTCCCCTCGCAGGCGATTCATTGCTTAGCGCGAAGTCTGCATGAATTAGTTCTTTTACAGGAATCTGGTTGCCAAAACTTGCCACATCTGAGCGGAACTTAGGATCTACCATCGAATCGCCAAGGACAGCGGTGTTTCCTGTGGTGTGATATTGAGTATTGCGATCGGTAGTAATTTTGGTGCCCGGAGCGACACGAACTACTCCTCCATAGAAGATACTACTTCTCAACGAGAATGAATTGGACGAGTCCTGCCGTTTGTCGCTCTCAATGTAAAAACAGTCGTGAGACTCATCTTTGGGATTGGCTTTGGTCATGAACGATGTGACATTCGACGAAGAGAATCCTCCGGCTGTTGCTATGTTTTTAGTGGTGGCATTGATGAACAGGCAGTCGCGAAGGTCGAGTCCAACATCGCTAGTAGAACCACGATGGAGCAAACCATTTCTCAATCCAGGGCCGATTACACACTGGCGCACGCGACAGCCTGGTTGGTTACGAGACCCGTAGTCGAATCCCAAGTCTATGCCGTCACTATCTCTGTAGCTCGAATTGTAAATCCAGCATTTTTCAAAACCTGAATAGGTCGGTTCCGAATTCGGACTATTTCGGTTAACTAATAAGTTGGTTCCATTGTCGTGAACTAGACTGCTTCTGAGAATGACTTTGCCTCCATTCTGAAGAAGCCCGCTCCGCTTATTGTCAGACAATTCTAAATTCTCCAACTTCAAATTACCTGGTCCGCTATGAATTCCCGAAATCAGTACGCCGTCTAATCCCCAGCCTCTGATTATCAGTCCGCTTCTGCGCATTCCGCTGATATATGGATTCCCAGAACTAAGCTCGATTCCAGCGCACGGCTGACCGTCTCCTAAAATGATGGCCTGCCCATTGTGCCCTGTTTCCGTAGATACTCTAATATTGAAGTCGGTACGAAATTCGAAGTCATGGTTATACCAGGGAAGTGCAGCGCGAAGAGGGGTACGATATACCATTTTACTAGCGCCACCATCTATCGTGAGATCATCAAACGGCTTCATTTGTTGCCATTTAATCTGATCCATCTCATGCCAAGCTGTTTCCCAAGACTTACCATCGGAATTGTCACCGTTTTTCGACACGAAATAGTGAACTGGAGGTTCCCATGCATACACAGGCAAAGTGACCATTCCGCACCAGGCGACGAACGCCGCAAGCGTATAGACTAGACGTTTCAATACTTTTGCAAGATAGTTTTTCATCTGCATCTCCCCATATTCTGTACGTGGTTTTCAATGCCGCAAGCATTCGATTCCGTGCGAAACGCACTCCACACCGCCGATGTAAACGTGCGATTGACCTTCCGAAGAAGACATCGAGTCAACTACAGTGACGAGCGTAGAGGACCACCAGAATCGACGATCCTGCGGCCGGTAAATGAAGTGTTCAAATGAGCTTAATTGCAGAGCGTGAAGTCAAGGTGAAATCAACATTTCAAACGAGGCACCTCCTGTGGTGCAAAACCTTTGCAAGGAGCCGCTCTCTATACGAACATACGCAGAATCGTTATAGCTGTTTTCGTGTGCAGTGTTCGTTTAACCGTCGCCTGTTCGCGTGCTTGTCAATTAGGTTGTAGAATATTTGAGGTGGAAAATCATCTCGGTCGCTCGCTGAAATCCGGTGAGGTCGCTGAGAAATCTTGGTACAACAGATATTGAATAGAAACGCCTCTCGTTAGGAGAGGCGCTGTTCAACTCACTCGGATAGTCCACCTTGTGGGAATGTCTTATCTCGTTGGGAGACCACGATTTTCGAGTTCCTTGTTAACAACGCGATCGGCCAGCATAATTGATAGAATGTGCATCCTGATCATCTGCCGATAGACCTGAAATTGGTTAATCGAGCCCGACGTTTTGTTGGCTGCGGTAGAAGAAGCTGTTGGCAGGCTCGTCTATAGGTGATAAGCGTGGTTACCTTGAATTTTCGATCCGTTGCAGGTAAGGGTCTGGTATTGATCGGTCTGTCTTGCCTCATTCAACTCGTCTCCCTGCAAGCGTTCCAAAGAACAATTGCAGCATCCGATCAAGTGTTATTGTTTGAAGCGCAAGAGAAATCGATTCTTGCCAAAATTAACTGGCTGACAGCTGTTGCCGCGACCTTGGGTCTAACTGCGGCGGAGGACAAAGACTCGTTTACAACAGAGGTGAGCAAAGAATCAAAAGTACAGCTGTTAGATAATGCCCGAGCAATCGCAGAAGAAATTGACCCTTCAGACGGTGCGCGTTTGCTATCTGCAGTCAATGAAATAGTGAAACTGACAAATACGGCTAAAAGGATCGATTCGTCTGCAGAGCATCAGCTAAGAACTGCATACTGCAACCTTGCCAGCATTCGTCGCGAGATAATCTCAAAACACCGCAAAGGACGAAGTCCTGATCGGGATAACCTTCCCGATCGAAGAAATTCACTTCAGCACGTCGCGATACTTATTGTGCTTGCGAATGTGATGTGGGTGTTGATTATGGCTACGATCTTCTTCTTGTCGGTTTCTAAGAGAGTATCGCGTATCATAAGCAATGTAGAACTCTTTGAACGTGGCGAACAGTTGCCTCCCCCACTAACAGGGCATGACGAAATCGCACAGCTCGATCGGACTTTTGTTTCGATGGCCGCGCGGCTTACCGAAGCGCAGCAGCGCAGACAAGAGATTTACACGATGGTTAGTCATGATTTGAAAACCCCTCTTCAAAACATTGTAGGTATATTTGATCTCATCAAGACAGGCGCGTACGGATCAGCTCCACAACAAGTCACAGCAGCAGTCGATCGAGCTGATAAAAGTGTCGATAGGCTACTCCACTTGATCCAGGACTTTCTTGATTCCGAACGACTTGAGTCAAAAAGCTTCGCGGTTCACCTGGTTGCATTCGATATTCGTCTTGTTCTCGAGCAGTCAGTTGACATGGTTAAACACCTCGCTGAAGAAAAACAGCTTGCGCTTATGATAAGTGCCAAGCTTCCTACTGAGAAGGTTCTTGCCGATCCGGATCGAACCGTTCAAATCGTCGTAAACCTCCTATCGAATGCCATCAAATTTTCGTCGAAAAGTGGTTCAATTGAAGTTGAATCTTTTGTCGATGAGGTCACTCATGAAATCAAAGTAGAAGTGTTGGATCATGGACGAGGCGTTGCCGATGAGCATAAAGAAAGTATTTTCGAGAAGTTTGTTCAAGTTGAACGGTGTGATTCCGTTGAGCAAAAAGGAACTGGATTAGGCTTGGCAATTTCCTCGGTCTTGGTCCAAAAGATGGGCGGTACCATTGGGATGGTCGATACCGTAGGAGGTGGCAGTACATTCTGGTTTAGACTTCCTCTATGTCCACCTGATGTTTCAGTTATGCAGCCTCCCGGCGGCGAAAGCGCTGCTCCGTAGATCAGGCACAGAAGTCACGTTCGCTTTGGCTCGGCACTGAAGTTACGTTCGCTTGGTTTGACGAAGGTGGCATGATTGACCAGACTCGTGAGCACGAGTTCTAGTCTATTTTGCATCTTGGACTGTTCTACGGTTCGAATTTGTATCCGATGCCGTGAACATTAACTATCAACGACGGTCCGTCTTCCGTGTCTATCTTGCTTCGAAGTTTGCGAATAGTGGTTCTAAGAGACTCAGGCGTGGCCTCTGAATTGGCGCTCCACACTCTGGACAACAAAGCGTCAGGTGAAAAGCAGTGTCCCTGATTTAACATGAAAAATTCCAGCAACATGAACTCCATCCGCTGAAGTTTAATCTCCTGTCCGGCACGCTTGACACTGAGCGCTTGCCGATCCAACACCAGTGTTCCAGCTTCCAATATGTCTTGCTTTTTGATCGTGCGCGACCGGTTGAGCAACGCCTTGACTCTCATGCTCAACTCTCTAATGTGAAAGGGTTTTGATAGGTAGTCGTCTATACCAGCACCAAAACCTGTTTCTTTATCGGCTAGTTCGGAGCGACCCGTAAGCATGATTACAGGAGCCTGTCCGCCTCCCTGTCTGTACTTTTGGCAAACATCGAAACCATTCATTTTGGGCAAATTGACGTCCAGCACAACGACGTCGTATTGGTAGACTGACATCAGGTGCAAACCATCCGGTCCAGTAGAAGCCGTCTCTACGATGTAATGGTCATGTTCCAACCACTTCTTCACGTTGGCCGTTAAACTTTCGTCGTCGTCAATTATTAGAATTTTGCTCATTGGGAGGCTGAGAAAGCTTGTACGAAAAGGTTCGGTGGTACATTCATTTGATATAAGATATCATTTTTGAGCTGCGAATGAAAATCGCTCACAAAGGGCTAATTCTAATTACTGTGCCACTGCTCGTCGAACTGGCATTCCTCGGCGTTCTTGCGCATCTGGTTAATCGCGCTGATGCTGCAGTTAAGCGCGAAGCCCTTTCGAAGCGAATTGTCCACTCTGCCGGCAATGTTCAACGATATTTGGTCGAATGCGGAACATCCGTGGCAATTTACAAATTCTCGAGTGTTGAGTCGTATCGCGAGAAGGCTTTATCATCGGTCCAGCTTGCAAAACAGGAGTTGAACGAACTGGGCGATTTGGTCAAGAATGAGCCGGAGCAGATGGCAAGACTTGGTAAAGCCAAGAAAGCTGTAGCTGAAGGTACAGATGTTGCAAAAAAACTAATTGAAAAACTGCACCGAAAAGAGGACATTGAGCGCGTTTTCATAGACTACAATCTTGGGCCTCTTCGCAAGTTGATGGACCAAATTATGTCAAGACTGACCACTGTGGTCAATACGGAAACGGCTGCAGCCAAAGAGTTTGCCGCTCAGGAAGCGCGTGCTCGCGAAGCGGTGCTCATTACGCTTTGGACCGGCGTCGCAGTTAACATCCTGATTGCGCTTGGTGTTGCATTATTGTTTTTCCGTGGAGTCGCTAGTAGAATCGATTTAGTCATAGACAACGCTCGACGAGTTCCGAAGAAGTTGCCCCTGAATGAACGCATTCGTGGCAATGACGAAATTTCTGAACTTGATGCCGTACTCCATGCTACTGTCGCCGAACTCGAAGAATCTGAGTCTATGCGGCAGATGCTGATTAGCATGGTGAGTCACGATTTGCGTAGTCCTCTGACCTCCGTGTCGACGGCCCTTGAGTTGTTGACCTCTGGTATCGTCGGCGAATTGCCAGCGACGGCCATGCCTACGGCTGAGCAAGCCGTATCTGATGTTTCGAAACTGTTGACGCTCACTAACGACTTGCTCGATGCCGATCGGCTTGCTAGTGGAAGTATTGAATTGCATTGTCGCGAGATTGCCGTGCTCGATTTGCTAACTGATTCAGTTGAGACTGTGCGGATTATGGCGCGGCAGTACGAGGTAGAGTTGCATGTTGATTTGGAAAATGATTTTGATATCTACGCTGATCCTGAGCGGCTTAGGCAAGTGTTGGTCAACCTAACGAGCAACGCGATCAAGTATTCTCCGCCGGGCGGCGCAGTGACTTTGAAGTGCTTTCAGTCTGCGAGCAACACCGTTGAGTTTCAAGTGATAGATGAAGGCGCCGGAATATCGCCAGAGCATCATGAATTGATTTTCGAAAAGTTCGTCCAGGTAAATACCGAGGCTTTAGACAATGCAGGAAAAGGTCTTGGGTTAGCTATCTGCAAGTCGCTTGTCGATTTGCACCATGGTGAGATTGGTGTCACCTCTGATGGCGCGCATGGCAGCACATTTTGGTTTTCGATTCCGCTTCAAGATTTGACCTCGACAAAGCTTAACCGTTGAATTTGGCATATAGCCGACATTCACCGAAGCTAGCAAGAATTAGAATGAGGGCGGTATCCAGCCACGCGTTTGTTCAACTGTACCCGAGAAAGAACTTCATCCGACTGACTTCATCATCCAGGCTCACGCGGAATGCACGCTCTTTCGGTTTGCCGATAACGTAGCCCGTTTCAATGTCGAAGATCCCCGACTTAGCAGAAACGTTTGCCCAGCCAATGACGTCGTCCTTCCAGAGTAGCGGCATTGCGTAATATCCGAGACGGCGTTTGGGAGGAGGGGTGTAAGCTTCGAAACGGTATACCCAGTTCCAGAGGTGCTCAAATCTTTTCCGATCCCAAACTAATGGATCGAATGGGGCGACTATGCGCACTACAGGTGGTGCCTCGTCGAGCGTCTTTAATGCCTCGGTCCAGACATAATTGACACCGTCGATTTTGCCTTGTTCGAGTGCTCCCTCCTGAATTAGTTGTTTGACAATTGTGAGTCTGCCTGGCAAAGTCGGCGCCGCGTGAGCAAGATGATTGACTGCGGATCGCAGACTGGATTCCGGCAGCGGGGAGAGAATTGAAGCGATCAGGAGCACGAGCTTTTTCAATCGAACCGTTGGGTCAAGCGCTTGCTCGACTTTCTCTACCGGACCGTAGAGTTTGATTCCATCTTCACGGCGAACGATTCTAAGCAATCCTCGGTAGTGAAGGTCTTCCAGTATTCTAGTGGAGACTTTGGAATATCCGCCCCAGGCGTTCAGTGCTCGTTCATCGCCCAGATGAGGACGCAAATCGCGAGGATGGATTTCACCTTGTTCCGAGGCGAGGTGCAAAACAAGTTTTTCAGATTTGGATAGACGCGCGTTTTGTCTCGGATGCAACAACCGCCAATTTTCACGCGAAAGAAAACCATATGCGTACAAAAGATCTTCCTCGACATCCAGCTTCGAGTACTGCCTCTCCAGATCGCCTGCGCGATAGTCCTTCACGCGATGCCGAAGTATGAGATCTTGCGCTCGTGCAGGAGATCGAATCGGATCAGCCTGGACAAAACCAAGATGCTTGATCGCAGCCTTCAAAGTCCTGGGCCGGAACAGCGAATTGTTCACGGCATACGTACGAAGTTGGCGAACATTCGCAAAAGTCATGAGCATCTCTCTGGGTCGGAGTACGAATAACTATATACGCTCTTGTTGGGATTTCTGTCCACTGAATAACTATCTTGCAGATCAGTCGCCCGATCGCGTTTGAGACGGTCGAAGAAAACGCGAGACTTCATCCAGGCATTGTATGATTAGCAGAGATCCAATTCTGACTTCGATGAGGAGGTTGCTCTTCGGTCAACTCAAATCAGATTTAAATCGTTTGTTAGACCATCAATTTTGGTGGCTTGTTTGCATATCGATCGTGGGCTTAACTGCTTGGGTTTTGTTCAAAGGCGAAGCTTTCCCGTACAGCTTACTCAAAGTTGATAAATCACGAGTGGAAATCCAGATGCAGGCGCGGACTATTGCTGCAGGCATGGGTTTTGTGAAAGACAATCATATCGAATCCACTATCTTTATAAATGACTACTATGGAAAAACGTTTTTAGAGCATGTCTACTGGCTTAAAATGGCTGATCAGCTCATGCTTCAAGAAGTTCCGGTCTGGTATTGGAAGTCACGATTTTGCAAGGAATTTGACCAGGAGGAATTCTATACTTGGCTTTCACCGGAAGGAAAGATTGTTGGATTCGAGCATCGCATCGCGAACGATGTCGAGATCAAGAGCGTTTCTCATGAGAAAGCGCGTCGACTTGCGTGGAACTTCATTGAAAGTGTAGAACCCAATTGGAAGCGGTACTCGGTTCTCATCGCAGACCGCACCATTACACGAAACATGCGTACCGACCATTCATTCACATGGGAAGATTCGACGACAAACTACATGGGTGCGCACTTGAGAATTTATGCGTACATCTCTGGCGATAAGATTACTGCCTACTCAAAACGCCTGCACGTGCCTGAGAGTTGGATCAGAGAATTCGCATCGAAACGAAGTTATCATAAATTGCTGGCATTATTTGCCGGAAGTTTCACGAAGTTATTTGGTACGCTAGCTTATCTCATTGCTGTATGGGGCATCGTATCCGGCAACATTCGCTGGCGAATCGCAGTCACTGGAGGCGTTATCCTTGGGGGTCTGTCGGCGATCGATTATTGGAACGACTGGCCTGAAGTTGTCTCGCAATACAACACAACGATCTCATTCAATAACTATGTTTCTGGTCTTATCGTACCAGCACTTCAGCGTTTTGCCAGCCAAACTCTTATTGGAATGTCGCTGTTTGCTGGTGCCGAGATCGTTTATCGCAAAATGTTTCCTCAAAAGATGGCTTTGGAAAATCTCCTCACACGAGCTGGTCTCAGCGACTTCAGCGTGTTACAAAGCACAATTGTCGGTCAACTATTGGTTGGGGTCTCGCTTGGGTGGATAGTACTTTACTACGGCTTGGGCCGATACTTCCATTTTTGGTGTCCACTTTCGGTTGATAGCAGCAAAGTGTTGGGCGATGTTGTACCGTTCGTTGCTGCCGTTTCCTTTGGCACCGGGGCGGCTTTTCATGAAGAGCTTGCTTGTCGCGTCGTTGGATTGGGTGTGGGGTGGAAGCTGTTCAAGAATTTTTGGATAGCGAATCTCTTTCAGGCGATGTTTTGGGGATTTGCCCATAGCACTTATGCTCAAGAACCCGCTTATGTCAGAGGTATTGAGCTCACCGTAGAAGGTATGGTGCTTGGGTGTATCTTGCGCCGCTATGGACTCGTTGCCTGTGTAGTCTGGCACTATACGATTGATGCTTTTCTTCGAATCGAACCTTTTCTTCGTTCGGACTTACCGGAATTGAAATTATCTGTAATTCCTGCTGTTGTTCTTGCTCTCATGATTGTTGGAATCGCTCGCATTCAAAGCAATTTCCGGAACCAGCCCGATAGTAAAGTGTTAATGAATGAATGCATAAATTTCAAAACCGCACCTACTTCGACAACTGAGTCTGCAGGTGCATTCGAAACTTCGATTCTGACCACCAAGGCAAGAGTGCTTCTTACAGCGTTCTTTGTATTGATTTTAACCACCATTTTAATCTTACCTCAACCTCAAACCGTTAATGGTGATATCAAATTTGGTATTACACGTGACGAAGCGTTTACGGCAGCAAGCGGGGTTATTGCGCGTCATGGGATAGATTCTTCTGGTTGCTGGACGCAAGCTTCGACGTTCGATAACTTCTTCGATGCCCAATACCTTTTCGAAAAGAGCAGTCTATCTCTCGTGAAGAGCCTCCTTCATCGCACTCGGCGAGAGGTTCTCTGGAAGATCAGGTATTTTAAACCTGGACAAACCGAAGAATACACTGTTTACCTTGATTCTAAGGGAAAGGAGGTAACACTGGCAATAGCACGCGGTGAAAATGAAGAGGGCCCAAGCTTGTCGCAGGAGCAAGCACAGTCTCGCGCAGAGGAGTATCTTAGAACGGTTCAAGCTGACCTTCCGAAATGTATGGTCAAACACATTTCAGCGCACAAACGAAAACATGTTACCGACTACACAGTCGAGTTCGTCTGCCCGTCACTCGACGTTAGTCTCGCGGCCTGTCGCATTACGGTGGATGTGATTGGTACTCAGGTTGGAAACTACCATCAATGGTGGGATCTCCCGGATTCCTGGTTATTTGAACAACAAAAGCGAGTTAACGGGAAGGCATTTTGGGACCACGTTCATTCAGTATTCAACCTGGCGGTTTTTCTTCTGTTTATCTGGTGGTGCTATTCGGTGCTCAAAGGTACCGTGATAAAGATTCGATTCGCACTCGCCTTGACTTGTGTATGGGCGGTACTTTTGATAATCGATCAGGTTAATGGATTACCGCTTGTTCTAAGCGGCTACAGAACGGTGACGCCCATTAACGTTTATGTATTCGGGCAGGTGCTCTACGATATGAGCCGGACATTGCAAGCATCAATCGCTTCTTTTATATTGTGTGTTGTTGCGTTAACCGCATTGCGTAATTCCGGGATATCTGCTGTTTCGTTCCGTCCTTTCCTCGGCAGTATGATAGGAACCGGCAACTCGTCATCGAGGCTTCGATTTGACGTTTGGATTGATGCAATCTTAATCGCATTCGCTTCCATTGCGTTTTGTCGACTATTGGTAACTTTAACCCAGTTGGTATTATCAGTAGTATCACCCCAGTTGATGTATACGTGCCAGAGCTGTCCACTCTTTATTATGAACGGCTCAGTACCATATAACTTCATTGCCGCCATTTGCAATCTAGCGAACGCAGGCAGTCCGGCACTATTCATATTTTCAAACACAGTGAAGACGATTTTGCAATGCGGCGCCTTTCTCGTAGTAATTACTGCGATGTTCACTCGCTATGCTCCGACATTCTGGAGAGCTTTTGCTGCAGCAAGCGTTTCTATCCTGATTTATTACTCTGCAGATCAGTACTGGCAAAACTACATTGTGCACGTAGTCCAGGCGATAGTTTTGTTCTTGTTTTGCTACTTTATGGTAAAGAAAGTCGCTCGCAATAATTGTCTTGCATACGTAAGTTTCTTTGCACTCGGTGTGTTAGTTCCATACCTCGAGGCACTAGCAATCCAAGATTTCCGACTATTCTTCACAGAGGCTATCGTGCTGGTCGTTATGATCATTATTCTGCCGTTTACGGTGGTCATGGCTGGTTGTCGTTCGGCAATCACCAGTAAGTAGTCAAGAATCGGCGCACTTACAAGCGGCTTTTATTTGGACGTTGCTTCTGTCAATGAGGACGAAGAAATTCTGTTTTGGTCCCTGAACCAAATTAAATAGCTAATCTCGTGCCAAAATCACCTTGAGCATTGCGTGGTATCCATCTGATTCAAGCGTGAGTTCAAGGTCCAGTTCAGGAGGCGCCGATTCAGGCAACTTTGGAAACTCAACAACTTGATCTACGAGTTGCTTCAATTCGCTCGGAGAGTTACCTTGCTCTGCCGGCGAAGTACATTCAACAATGGCGCCGGACTTCGCTAGTCTCAGATGAACTGTCCCTCTGGCACTGATGTTTCGCAACATCGCCGAATGCTTCTTGAGCTCCGGCACGATAGATAGGTGCAGGTACTCATCAAAAAAGTTTCTCTTCTCAATCCACCTTCCCGGATCATTATCAACTTCAGTTGTACCGACAACTGTGAGGTTCTTCTTATCATCCAGTCTGTACAGTCGAGAGCTTGATGGTTTCTCAATCGAGTACCCACTGGTCTCTGCCATCACTACAAGCTGACCATCCAAATCCAGCAACTGCAGGGGTCTCCCATTGTCCGGTAAATCAAAGTTGCCCTGTAGTCTGCCAAGTGTCACCACTTTGCCATCGGACTCTATCTTCGAGAGTGAGAGCCAGGCAGCCTTAGGCCAGCCGCATGGAACTTTCGGATAAAAGGCGGATAGCAAGTAGAAGCAATCCTCAGAAGGACGATAGACCATCGATACTGGAATCTCGCCGTGTTCGACGATCTTTGCACCAGGTGACGGCAACCATTTACTTGTATTCAGGTCGCGGTATATTAAACTCCTGTCGAATGTAACGGCCAGTAGATTCCTCCGAGTATCAACAGCAACTGTGCTTGCGCCCAGGTCGGCTAAATGTCTCTCTCTGCGAATAAGCGTTGCTGTTGAGGAAGGAGCATGCACCTCGTATAAGTCGCCATTGTGTACAGCAAAATAGGTCGCATCGGACACTTTTGTCACTGCCTGCAAGTAGCGAGATCCAGTGCTGTGCAAGCAGTCCCATTGGAACGCCGATCCGATCAAATCGATCGATTCAGTCTTTCCGCTCGACCAGGTGGGCTGAGCGCTGTCAGGGACAAAAATGTTTTTGCGACTATCAAACTCGCCAATCTGTTGACTGAGTAATGCACCGCATCCGATTACCTTTGTCTTGGTATCAGTTTCGGCTCTAGCAGGCATAATTGACGCCAAACAAGAGTATGACAAAGTAATCATAACGAACGTGAGCGAAAGTATTTTGCGTTGTTTATTCATGCCGAACCTGTATCTGAGCATCAGCGAGTTTAGTGGTAGTTTGCTGAGAAATTGTTGCGTGTTCACTGAATTGTTGGCAATCCAGCGATCGATTGGACCAGCTGGGAACTAGTCTAGACACAAGCTAAGTTTTTTCTGCAAACTGGTAGTTGCCGCTCAGGACTCTAGTATGGTGTGGCAGTACTCGACTTCTGGCATGTTAAGGGTCCACGCGACAGCTTTGTGGGCAGTACGTGGCTCTAGTGGCACACTCGGAGGTGATAGGCTTCGGCGATGCCGTCCATCTCTGAAGTCGAGTTTAGCAAATCGGCTCATCTGAACATACCGGAATTTCAACTGCGCTCAACAAGACACTTTTGCTCGAAGTAACGACACTAACGCGGAAACGCTTTATTGCCGGCTAAGCCTCTATTCCTGGTTATACGTCGACTCATGTTAATGGCGAGTCAAGTTCGTTTCTCTGTCGTATTCCCGTCGCAGCGAAATGCCTCCAGGTCTGAGCCATTCACCCAGTACATCCGAGATGATTTTGCCTGCGCGCTCAACCAATTGGTGAGTGAATTCGACTTCTGCCTTCCATTTCATTGAGTTGCCGTAGATGCAATTCGTTTCGATGACGAGTTCGCTCATCCCGCCTTTTTGAGTTACTGTGAACAACTCATACGAACCGCGCGGCCCAGTGATTGTTGAAGAATAAGGTCGATCGGAATCGCCTTTAAATGCTCCGAGGCATTGATAAAGTGCAAGAACTTCATCGGCACCGGAATGAGCCATTGAGGGACAGGGAGCCAGACTTGATCGGCTCAGGCTGGTCGACAAGGCGAGCCAGGTGAACATGTGTGCCGTGTCCACCAATTTCTTCAGTTTGGGATCCACTACATGCTCGCGTCGATTAGGCGCGTTGATTTCGAGCTGGAATTGTCCGGATTCCAGTTTTTGAATCGATAATTCAACAAACGAATCCGGGCTGAGGACGTACATTCGCCTGAAGGGCAGCAAGGCCTTGGACTTCATTATCGACGCCAGATCGGACTGCAATGAGGCTAGTACGACGCACGGTATCGTCGTGGCAGGCACTTCAGTTTTGTACAGAGTATTGTGAGTCATATTTTCCTTAAACCAGGTTCGTATCTTGTCGCGATCTTTCTTTCGACTGGGACGCTGCAACAGATAATGTGTGTCTGCCGATGCACTCAGCGCATCGCTCACATATAGTTCAAAGAAATTAGAGTCTGGACTTTCTGCTTTTGCAGTTGGTTTTATACCAGTGGCAATCTTGCGTTGCTCGTAAAGTAATTTTCTTCGTTGGTCTCTTTTTCCAAATCAGCTACGCAAAACGATTGAAATCAATTTGTATAAACCAGTCCTCTTTTATCATACCACGAGACTTGACAAAATAACCGAGTTGGCACAAGTGCGGAATTGGTTTTAACAAGCCACTCGTGAATGCTTCCACCAAGGTCCAATTTCCGCTTTCTGACAGTGGCACTATATATGATGCACACCCTTCAATGAATTTTTTCCATCAGTGATGTTATAGACCCCTTCAAGATCATGCCTTCTCCCTTAGAGAAGTTGGCCGGATCGTTTCGAGACAGCTCCAGCGGCTCGACGAGTTCGATGAATTCAGTATTTAAAATGTTGGGATAGTGTGCGTCAGCGGCGCATCGGAACAAATCCAAAATCGCGGATACTTCTGTTGCAACACGATCTTGTCACGTTTCCGTTCGATTGGACTTTACCCCTGAAATCTGCTATAGTTAAGTGAATACAAATTGTAGTGGTGTGACTACGAAGTCCCGAAAGCCTGTAATATCCATGCGTGATCGTGTCGGATCCTCCGAAATCCCTTCTGGGGTTGAGAAATCAACGTGCCGCAAGGGAAAACGCACTAAAATAGCTAATTTCCCGTAGTTGGCGTCAGAAGATGGAAATTCGCGGTTCCACACAAGCGCGAATAAAGACATAGGACCGCGATTGGCGGAAAGAAATATAGAAGACAGTTTTTCTGCATCGGAACTGGATACCGCCTGCAGTGAAACGGCAAGCATTGCAAGTTGCTCGACAAGCGCATCTTGTTATAAGAAGGATTGATAATGACCGAATTTCTCACAGTATTCCTAATAAGTTATGTGCTTCATGCGTTAGGTGTGACAATCGGTTATCACCGACTGCTTTCGCACCGCTCATTCTCTTGTCCCAGAATAGTCGAGTACTTTTGGGTCATGTTAGGATATCTGGCCTTTGAAGGTTCGCCAATTTGGTGGGCGACTATCCATCGGGCGCATCATCGTCATGTCGACACATCGCTTGATCCGCACTCGCCCAAGTTTGGTTATTATAACGCGCATGTGGGCTGGCTCGCCGGAGACGGCTATGCAAGCCACATTGATCCAGCGATTCAGTCGAAGGATTTGATAAATGATCCGCTTTATTCTGTCCTAGAACAGGGTGGATCCTGGCGGCGTGCGCACATCACCGCGTTCATAATCGGCGTTGTCTTTCGACTGTTCGTGCTTGTCGTATTTGGCTGGGTGGCTGCGATCGCAAGTTTATTGGCCGCAGTTGCCGTGCTTCAGATACCACTTTTACTCAATGTGATTTGCCACTTCCCTCGCCTTGGTTACAAGAATTACGCCCGCGACGATGATAGTGTCAATGTATGGTGGGTAGCAGTTCTGGCGATGGGAGAAGGTTGGCACAACAATCACCATGCTTTTCCAGGCTCTGCGAAGACGGGCATGCAGCCCTGGGAATTCGATCTATCGTGGCAAATAATCAAACTGATGAAGAAAGTTGGTATGGCATCACGATTAAACGTTGCTGTGCCGAACAACACAATTGTATCGGTAACCGATTAGAAGAAGCCTACATCCAGAGCAGCGGCATTGCCTAATATCCGAGACGGCGTTTGGGTGGAGGGGCGTAGGCTTCGAAACGGTATAGCCAGTTCCAAAGGTGCTCGAATGTTTTGCGATCCCAAACCAATGGGGCGAATGTGGCGAGTGTACGCACTACAAGTGGTGCCTCATCGATCCTCTAAACTGCTAGAAATCTGTCTTGAGTGTGGACAAATTTAGGATCGGAACTCTAGGACGTTTTCGGGACAGCGATGAGCGACGACTGGCGAATATGAGTCACAGAACTCGCGAGGGTGTAAGCTAATCTCGTGCCAAAATCACGCTGAGCATTGCGTGGTTTCCATCTGATTCAAGCGTGAGTTCAAGGTCCAGTTCAGGCGGCGCCGATTCAGGCAACTTTGGAAACTCAACAACTTGATCTACGAGTCGCTTCAATTCGCTCGGAGAACCACTTGGCTCTGCGGTACATTTGACGATGGCGCCCGACTTGGCCAGTCTCAGATGGACGGTCCCTCCGGCATGGACGTTTCGCAACAGCGCTGAATGCTTCTTGAGCTCCGGCACGAACGATGATTGCAGGTACTCATCAAAAATGTTTGTCTTCCCACTCCAACTCCCTGGGTGATCATCAACTTCAGTTGTACCGACAACTGAGAGGTTCTTCTCTCGGTCCAGTCTGTACAATCGAGAGCTTGAGGGTTTGTCAATCGAGCCGCCACTAGTTCCTGCCATTACTGCAAGTTGACCATCCAAATCTAGTAACTGCACTGCTCCGCATCTGGGCGGCAAATCAAGGTTGCCTTGTAGTCTGCCAAGTGCCACCACTTTACCGTCTGCCCCTATTTTCGATAGTGATAGCCAGTCAGCCTTTGGACAACCGCATGGAATTTGCGGATAGATGGCTGATAGTACGTACAAGCAATCCTCAGAAGGACGATAGATCATCGAGACTGGAATTTCACCATCTTCGCCGATCTTGGTACCAGGTGACGGCAACCATTTACCGGTAATTAAGTCGCGGTATGTCAAACTCCTGCCGAATATCAAGACCAATTGATTTCTACTAGTATCGACCGCAACTGCACTTGCACCCGGGTCGGCTAAGGGTCTCTCTCTGCGAAGCAGGGTTGCTGTTGCGGAAGGATTGTGCACTTCGTATACATCGCCACGGTACACCGCGAAGTAGGTCGTACCGATCACTTTTGTCACTGCCTCCAAATCGCGTGAGTCTGAGCAGAATATGCGGCTGCATTCGAACGCCGATCCGATCAAATCGATCTTTTCAGTCCTTCCGCTCGACCAGGTGGGCTGAGCGCTGTCCGAGATAAATATGTTTTTGCGACTATCGAACTCGCCGACCTGCTCGCTAGACAAAGCACCGCATCCGATTACCTTTGTTTTGGTGTCCGTTTGGGCCCTGGCAGGCATAATTGATGCCAAACAAGCGTATGACAAAGTAATCGTAACGAACGTGAGCGAAAGTATTTTGCGTTGTTTATTCATGTCCGAACCTCTATCTGAGCATCAGCGAGTTTAGTGGTAGTTTGCTGAGAAATTGTTGCGTGTTCACTGACATTTGGGTAATCCAGTTCGATTGGACCAGCTGAGGCACCGAGTAGATTGTTTTCTAGCCAGATAGGAGACCATCTTCTCGTAGTTTTGTACCTTTTGAGGAAGGAAAGAGTTCGTTGAAGTGGCAAAGCAACGGATGACCATCGGCACCACATCAGTCGGCACCGCCATTGGTGGTCTCTGGCGCGCCAATTCATAGGTGCCCGGCGCGGAGTACTTTTCTCTCTGCCGACAGAGGATTCATAATCGCCGTGATCTCGCTAATGGTGCCATTTCAGAAAATATCTGCGCCTTAATCGGCTAATCCTCTGCGAGGTAACGACAATTAGAGCGTGTTGGCACAAGTGCGGAATTGGTTTTAGCAAGCCACTTGTGAATACAGCGCTGAGTTGTTCTTAGTTGATGGAGAGTCTCCTCCATAGTAGAAGTAAGTAGGTCCGGAAACTCTTGCAAGTAAATTTAGTATGGCAGCATCTTCATCGGACACGTATGCTGGACGCGTACGATGAAGGAGTGATGCGACGCTCACAGTTCGCGCAGCCCCGAGAGATCCGTCTTTGCGACGAGAGACAGTTCTGATCTCACGATACCTGTCAAGAAGCGGAAGACCTGATGTTCGAACTCCTTAGTTAGCAAGAAATCAGCTAGTGAGAAGCTTCAGATGGTTAGTACCATGAACAAGACCGTGCGAAGTCTTGCTATTGGCGGACTTCGCGAGCGATATCCCGAAGATTCTGATGTGGATCTTAGGATAAAACTCGCCAAGCTGTTTTACGGTGAAGAAGTTGCTTGTCGAATTGCGAAGAGGTTTAAGAATACTTAGAATAATGAATGAGGAGCCGATTACAGTCACATTTCTTGTGATCGAAGTCCTAGAGAAGCTCGGAATAAGGTATTTAATCTCTGGTTCGCTGGCGAGCGCGATCTACGGTGAGCCTCGAGCTACGCGCGGCGCAGACCTACTTGCCGACATCAAACCTAACCACGCTCAACAACTTTTTGAGATGTTGGAGCCTGAATTCAATGTATCGATAGAGGCCATCCGCAATGCGATCGACAACAGAAGCAGTTTCAATCTCATTCATTACAAGTCGCTTTTCAAGGTTGATGTGTTCGTTCCAAAGAATCGATTCGATGAACAGGAACTGGAACGCCGTGCACTGCATTTGGTAGCACGGCACCCTGAGAAGAGCGCGTACGTGGCAAGCGCTGAAGACGTGATTCTGGCAAAACTCGACTGGTACCGACTCGGAAACGAAATCTCTGACCAGCAGTGGCGCGATGTTGTAGGGATTTTCAAAGCCAATCAAGGAAGTCTTGATGTTCAATACATGAAATCGACAGCAGAGGGGCTCAGAGTACTTGATTTATTACTAAGACTGCTTTGACGGAGCCGGAGTGTTGAAGGCAAGTTAGAAGCGCGGAAATCCGGCGATGACAGCGAAGCACACCTAGTTAGAAACTGTCGTCGCTCGGCTTAACGTGATCAGCGACAATGGTTCTTGCCGCTCGCATTGACTCATCAAAAATCGTGCTTTGCGCGAAAGTCAATGCGCGGATGCTCAAATTTCATTTGCCAGAATCAAGGTAACTCGCTAGCCTTGTACCTACTTAGGTCGATAGATAGTAGCAAAATAAACATCAAAAGTGGTGGCAGTCGATAGCAGGATTCACCGCGATTGGTGGTCTCTGGCGCGACAATTCATGGGCACCCGTATTTTCTCGGCAATCTGCCAGCATGATCGAAATATATAGTGCTCTCGGTCTTCAACGATGCGTTTACAAGGCTTGCTGCGCGCAAAATTACCCATAAGACAATGCTTGAATTAGGCAGGTCTGAATCCGTTGTTCCGCTCAAAGTGAAAAATTCGGCAGGACGTGATAAATTTCTAGACCGCCGACGAGATGAGCACAGACAATTAGCAAATAGAGATTATGGTATCCAACGCAACTACAAGTTTAATGGATCGGATCTTTAATATCCTCATTTCCTATTCAAAGGAACTGAATAGCATGCTCGGCTTAAGCGAATTGTCTATCACTGCGACCGCACCAGAAGTCACTAAGCGCTTAACCAATAACCCAGCATCACGCGCCACATGCATGCAATCGAATATCGCCACCAGTCTTTTCCGACTGGTGGTCGAAGGAAAGCACGACACGATCAGCTTTTATCTCGTGCCTACCGAGAACAATTGGTCACTCAACGAAGTGTCCTTGCGTTACTCACCACTGTCTATTTGGAAAGCTCAGTTCGGGCCCCGAGGTCAAGTCGTTTGGGAACTACCAACAGGAATATTGTTAGAGGAAATGCTGGATGTCACTTGTTTAGACCTTATCCGACACCTGATTGACGCGACCTTAGACGCAGGCACACTAGGAGCCCAGAATCAAGCCGTGAGCGGTTTCTCAGCAGTTGATCCAAGGCTTCCGGGAAGAGCGGAACACACAGCCAAACACACGAGTTCATTAGATGGCACGCACCTTGACAGCGTTCCAAGCCCAGCTGGTTTGCAATCCGGAATTTTTGAAACCACTCGAGTAGACATTGAAACTACTTCAACAAAATCACTGTTTGAACAGGAACAATCGTCAGAAAGAGTCGTTGAAAGTCACGAACTTGCAAAGTTGGAACCGACATGGCAACCGGTCTATCGGGAGCAAACGGATGTTGGGAAGCCCAAGTTCCCGGCGCAGCAGGAGCAGCAAGCTCAAATCGTTCCTGAAGCAGCCAAGCAAGCCGATTTCGGGAAGCCCAATTTCCCCTGGCAGAGCGAGCAACAAGACAATAGCGCTCCAAAAACGGCCAAGCAAGCAGATTTTGGGAAGCCCAATTTTCCATGGCAGAGCGAGCAGCAAGACAACAGCGCCTCTAAAGTCGCCAAGCAAACCGATTTCGGGAAGCCCGACTTCCCCTGGCAGCGCGAAATGCGAGATCAAAGCGCTTCTCAAGTACCTAGGCAAGCCGATTTCGGGAAACCCGACTTCCCATGGCAGCGCGAGCGACGAGATGAGATCGCTCCTGAAATAGCCAAGCAAACCGAAATCGTTGCTGAACCAGCCCTGGCGAGAGACAATCTCGTTGAGCCCAAGTTCACATCGCAGCAAGACGGAAACATTTCTGAAACAGCCGTTGAATCTGCCGAAAGAGAAGTAGAGAGAGTTTCATCCTTAGATCTAACGAATAAAAATAACGCCGATGTTGAAGAGAAAAATACTTCGGAGAAAGGCGTCACGACTAAACGTTTCAGTCGCAGAACGAACACCAGAAGAAATAGAAAAAAGAGAAGCGAGAAATTTAAGAAAAATAAGAAGTAGGTGGGTCTGTCATCGAGAAAGCGATTGACTGTATCCGCAATCAGCTAAAACTCGGATGGAGTAAAACTGAATGCGAGATCATGATGAGTCTCTACGCAAAAAGACTTCGCCAACGGAATCGGAGCCGGAGCGGGGAGACTGTAAAATATTTTGTGTCATACGGTAAGCCAAGCGGCTAATAAACTAGAAAGGAGCCGCTATGACACCGAAGAAACCGAAGGAACGTGATTTACTCGACGAGATGATCTGGGAGCACCTGGCTGCCGGCAAGCACCCGCGTGAGCTACTTGAAGAAGGTGGTCTTTTAAAGCAGCTGTCGAAGCAATTGGTGCAGAAATGCTTAGACGCAGAGAT
>JAIERK010000077.1 GCA_019746975.1 Candidatus Obscuribacterales bacterium | reverse complement strand
CGCTCATGTCCCATTCCTTTCGAAAATATCATTTCGCTACCGAATATGGTGGCATCTGGAAAAATCCACCGCCATTTCTCTACTGACAAGATCACCCAGATCTGATTTTCAGCCACAATATTCAGTACGAACTAACTAGGCTGCCCAGGATAGCGGTATACAATGCATAGTGTAGAGTACCAGGAGCTCGTCCATGCAAGAGAAGAAACCCTATAAAACTGGCAATCCAGCCCTGAACGCGAAGACTTTCGATCAATTCGAAGATCAGGACCAACTCAGACGTGGTGGGCACGGGTCCGGTGTCGAGACCGGTGGGAGAATGACCCTCCAGGGCACGGTAGGGAAATGCTACATCCTCCTTCTCACAACCTCTCTGTTTGCTGGTTTCACGATGCACTATGCTGGTGCGTCACCGCAGGCCGCAATGCCATTGGCGATAGGTGGTGGATTAATCGGTTTTATTCTGGCTCTTGTAATAATTTTCAAACAGCGAACGGCGCCGGTTCTGTCGATGTTCTATGCGGCTTTTGAAGGACTGTTTCTTGGTGGGGTTTCGGCAAGGTATGAAGCTGATTTTCCTGGCATCGTTATGCAGACAATTGGTTTGACTGCCGGGATCTTCTTAGCACTTCTGTTTGCCTATTCATCAAAATTGGTCAGACCATCGGAGAATTTCAAGCTCGGTTTGATTGCCGCAACCGGCGGAATCGCGCTCCTTTACGTGTTCAATATGATCATGACTTTTGGTTTCCACATGCCGATACCGATGATCCATGACAGCGGACCAATCGGAATTGGCTTCAGTATTGTGGTTGTAATCATCGCTGCGATGAACCTTGTTCTCGACTTCGATTTCATCGAAAGTGGTGTCGAACGTGGTGCGCCGAAGTATATGGAATGGTATTCAGCATTCGGTCTGCTAGTGACTCTCGTCTGGTTGTATATGGAAATTCTCAGACTTATATCCAAAGCAAGGAAGTAACAAAAGTCAGCAAGCAAAAGTGCGATACGAAGTGGATGAGGAGGCATGCATATTGCTTCGGTTTGCATCACTTCAATCGTCTTACGGAGCCCTCCCGTGCGAAATCCCTCCATTGAGTCAGACTTGCTATTGGAACAATTTGAGCTTCTGCATAGCAGATTCCTGACTTTGAAATCTTGTTGTTTAAAACAACTCAGGTCAAGATAACTCGGCTTCAGCACAAGCGGACTGATTTTTGATCTTGCTTGCCATCGATGGCCTTAATGCGTCCAAAAACCTATCGTTTCCCCCCTTCTACAGGTGACGCGTCTATCGTATCGTGACAACACTTACTACCGTACGATTTTGATGAGGACCAAACCGCGCTGTAAAGCGCGGTTTGACGAAGGTGCTAACTATGGAAACGTTCAATCCCTGCTCTAATAGTGAGAAGCGCGATCTCCAGGCGGAAGCGAACTCGCTGGTTATTCCGAGCCCATGCTCAGTCAACTGGCTGACAATGGATGGAGATGACACAGTACGATTCTGCGGGCAATGCAAGAAAAACGTCCACAACCTCACGAACATGAGTCCCGATGAATTAGCCGAAACTCTCGAGCGACAACGCAATGAATCCCTTTGCGTCTTCATGTATCGCCGTGATGACGGAACGGTCGCATTGGATAACTGCCCGAGTGCTCTAAGACCGGTGCGCAATCGCATACGTGCTTATGCAGCCGCGACGCTGGTGATCCTGATATGGTCGCTACCGCCGGCAGCACTAGCCCAGGTAGCGGGCAACCCCGATGTGACTGCGATCCAGGGCGTGAATACCCCGGGCACCAGCAATTTTGGCTACAACGCGATGGAAAACATGCTTTGCCTCATAACGGGATCCGTTACTGCCATTGCATTCGTGTTGGGTCTGTTTGCACCATACAACAAGAAAGCGAAAAATTTACGGAAGCAAGCTGTTTTGGAATGGTTGGCGCTTTCCCTAATTCCGATTCTCACTTTTTGTGTTGGATCCTGGATCATCGACAGTTTTAAGTACGCGGGTGGAGTCACCTTCAGTTAAGCCTTTTAGTTTGACGACGTCTTTCAATTGAGCCCTACAAAGCGGATACATGTCCAATCACGGCAGTACCGGATATCAAAGCTCGCCGAAGTTGCTTGCTCCTCCTATGGTTGAAACCAACAAAGATCTATGCAAAACTCGGACAGTATGAGCATCAGCTTGCAGCTACACAATGGCAAATAACATCAAGCCGAAGTTTGGAACTGGCAACATCGATAGCGCTTCAGCATCCTTCATGCTGGGCAAACATCAGTTAGCTGAGATAAATCGCCCAACGGCAAGAAAGTTTACTCGCAAATGAAGAATTGTCAGCGCAAAAGCTCATTCAGATGGCGAGGGCAGCCAGAGGCGACGATGAGCAAGTCAGAGAGAAGCTATGAAAATAAACACAGTAACCCAATCAGCATCTTTAGCAATCCTATGCTTATTGCTGCCATTTCTATCGGGATGCAATTCATCTACTTCAAGCCTCACTGACGTCAACGCCAAGCAGAAACGCGTACTCTCTTACGAAGACGAGCCCGGTTACGAAGCGGCTTTTGGAAAGCCCAATGATGTGCCGGATACTGGAGAAAACCTCACGGGTTATCAGCAAGAAATTATTCAGGCGCAAACTCAACATCTCCGGAAAGTAGAGGTACTCGTGAACGCACAGGTCTGCCGTCTACTACCGACCGACAATAATGGTCTTCGGCACCAAAAGTTTCTGATAAGACTAACAAACGGAACAACCGTGTTAGTCGCGAACGACATCACAATGGGACAAGAAGTCCCCTGCAATGAAGGCGACATCCTTGAAATTAAAGGGGAGTATATTTGGACGAGACGCGGCGGCGTTCTACATTGGACGCACCACAGCGACACTAACGAGCACCCAGGGGGCTGGATTCGCCTGGGGTCACAAACATACCAGTAGCGAGTCTAAACACAAGGTCACGCAAGAAAGTTGATGAAAGAAACCAGCAAATTGTCCTGCCTCTCAAACATTGGTTCGACTTCGGCGTTTCTATTAACCATCGCAAGCTGCCAACCAGTGTGGCCACAGGACCAGCAGCAACAGTTCACTTCAGATACCACGCAACGAGCGCCCTTACCCCACTGAGTTTTTTTTGTTCACTAATCGAATGCTCAAATAAGCGTGGATCTGGCTTGTGCTTAAGGCAAGCCTCATAAAAGATTACTAATTCCAAGCAAGCCAACTGCAAATGTCCCCAAGTACTGATGGCAGCCCGGGCTCCTTCTGAACGGCATGAGAATCACAATATGTACGCATTCAGCGAGTCGGATAAAATCACATTTCTTGGGTTCCCAATCCTTCGCATATACTCCTGCCCAGTTGTCGGTCAAACGCGCCGACCGCCTTGCCTAATGAGTTCAAACCTACAAACGAAATCACCAACTACACCCCCCGGAGAATCGCTGAGCGGGTCAGTTGAGCGCGTCACTTTTCATAGCGAGGATAGTGGCTTCTGTGTTCTTCGGGTTAAAGTACGTGGACATCAAGACTTGGTCACTGTCACCGGAAGCGCAGCATCCATCACACCTGGCGAATACATCGATTGCCATGGCAATTGGTTTAACGACAAGAATTACGGACTCCAATTCAAATCGCATCGCCTGACAGTTGTGCAGCCAAGCACGCTCGAAGGCATCGAGAAGTACCTTGGCTCTGGAATGATCAAGGGCGTCGGCCCTCACTTCGCAAAGAAGCTTGTACAAGCATTCGGTGAGCGAGTCTTCGATGTTATCGAAGCGACACCGGAAAGAATGCTCGAACTGCCTGGCATAGGTCAGAAGCGCAAAGAGCGCGTCGTTAGTGCATGGGCGGAGCAAAAAGTCATCAGAGAGATTATGGTCTTTCTGCAATCATACGGAGTCGGAACTTCGAGAGCCGTTCGTATTTATCGAACTTACGGCAATGAGGCTATTGCAAAGGTCTCGGAGAATCCATACAGGTTAGCCTTGGATATTCACGGAATTGGATTTAAGACTGCCGATACCATCGCACAAAAGCTAGGCATTCCAAAGGATTCACTGATTCGCGCTCAAGCTGGTGTTCGGCACGCATTGCAAGAGTTGTCCGGCGAAGGGCATTGCGCGGCAGAACGTGACAAGCTGGTGGAAACATCGTCCAAGCTACTTGAAATTTCTGGCGATCTCTCGAGCACCGCAATTGATACCGAAGTCAAAGAAGGAAATCTTGTTGAAGAAACGATTGATGATCGAAACATTCTTTATCTTACCGCTTTGCACAGAGCAGAGGTGGGCGTTGCTGCAAGCGTTGTTCGCCTGCTCCAGGGCGAGGTTCCATGGGGAACAATAGATGTCGCAAAAGCGATTCCATGGGTGGAAGCCAAGGCAGACATACAACTTTCCGAATCACAGAAGACAGCGGTCGATCTTGCACTGAAAAACAAGCTGCTTGTAATAACCGGCGGGCCAGGTGTCGGAAAAACAACGCTAGTTAATAGCATTCTCCGCATAATCGCCGCCAAACAAGCGAACATCCTTCTATGCGCCCCAACCGGACGAGCCGCCAAGCGACTTTCCGAATCGACTGGTCTTGAAGCAAAGACTATCCACCGCCTCCTTGAGTTTGATCCCAAAGCGTTTGGATTCAAACGCAACAGAGAGAATCCATTAGCCGCCGACATCATCGTTGTCGACGAGGCTTCAATGATCGATATTGTCTTGATGAACCAACTGCTCAAGGCAATCCCAGACACGGCAGCGTTACTGCTAGTCGGCGATGTTGATCAACTTCCTTCAGTTGGTCCTGGTGCTGTTCTGTCCGACGTAATATCTTCTGAAATGATACCAGTCGTCAGATTAACAGAGATCTTCCGCCAGGCGGCAACATCGAAGATTATTGTTAACGCGCATAGAATCAACCATGGACAAATGCCAGCTAAGACGGAGAAGACTGAGGAGCTCTCAGACTTCTATTTCGTGCCGGCGGAAACACCGGAAGAGATCAGCGATAAGGTATTGCAGATAGTCTGCGAGCGCATTCCACAACGATTCGGACTCGACGCCATAAAAGATGTCCAGGTACTGACGCCGATGAATCGCGGTGGACTCGGAAGTCGTTCTTTGAATGTGGAGCTACAGAAGCGCTTGAATGCGAACAGCGGACCGCAGGTAACGAAGTTTGGGTGGAGTTACGGTGCTGGCGATAAGGTTCTTCAAACGGTAAACAACTACGACAAAGAAGTATTCAACGGCGACATAGGCACCATATCCAGTATCGACTTGGAAGAATCCGAACTCCTCATCGATTTTGAGGGGCGCGAAGTTAAGTATGATGTAAATGAATTGGATGAGATCACACTCGCCTATGCAGCCTCAATCCATAAGTCGCAAGGCTCCGAGTATGCGGCTGTTGTAATTCCGCTCGCCATGCAGCACTACATGATGTTAGAGCGCAACCTGCTATACACCGGCGTGACCAGAGGCAAGAAATTAGTGGTTGTAATCGGACAGCCCAAGGCACTGGCTATGGCAGTAAAGAACAAGCGTTCGGCTCGCCGGCTCACGGCGCTGGCGCACCGCCTACGGCACCTATCGCACACAACGGCAGACGATCGCATGGATTAAAAGACCATAAATGGCTGGTAGCATTTAGCTCAGAACCGGAATTCGCAATCGTTCACTCATCGATGATGAACCTAAAACTTTGTCATCATCAGCCTTAAAGAATTAAGGACAGTCGCAGCTCTACTCTGGGCAGGAACTAACGTTCCTGCCCTTTTCCTTTTGTGGCTCAGCTTGCACCTTTCTTCTTTGACATATCGGCACGACGCAGCAGACCTGGATGCATCTTTGCCTTTTCTATAAATGCATCTTCTTTTGAAAGAAGCTCGGGCAGTAATTCACCCTTGTCACGCAAAGCCGAAATGAACTCACGTTCATTCTCTCTCAATGGAAACAGAGGTGCCATCAGCCTCTTGCAGTCAGCAACCAGATCACTGGCATACTTTTCATATTGTTTTCCATCTGGCGCACCGGCAAGTTTTAGAACCGGGATCAACTTTTCTCTCAGGTCTTTCAGATCGGCCGTAATATTCTCAGGCGAAACATCACACCAGTTTGCACGCGGATTCATGGCACCGTAGAGAACATACATCAATCTAAGGTCTTCATCGTTCGGGTCCTGAATTTGAAGAAGATTATTCGCATCGAAAAGATCTCGACTCGCCGTTCTTGTTAGCAGCGCCGAAAGTTTTCCTGCGGTTAGTTCCTTTGTGTCGAGAATTGGAATCTGAAGAGCTTGATTGAAGCCTAGTTTTTTCGAGTCAGTTTTGACGACAGGATGGAAACTAACCCGAAACATGTAATTGAGATCCACTTCGAGATTCGCCTGACCGCCCATTGCGCTCTGATAGCCTAGTCTCCATTTGCCTCCGGCATGTTCTCGCGCGATCCTGTTCATCGTATAACCAGCGCGCTCGCTGATTGCCGTGAGCAGTTCTTCTACGCGGGGTCTTTCCTTATGCATGGTATCGAGATCGGCAGCACCAATGTAGTTCACATCAATGTCCACAGACAATCTCGGTACGTCGAAGATAAACAGATTGAGCGCCGTTCCGCCTTTCAGTACCAGCCTATGTTTCAAGAAGTCGTCTTCGTTTATTTGCGTAAGGAGATCAAGCAGACGAATGACTTTTTCAAGAGTGTCAGGT
Source organism: Candidatus Obscuribacterales bacterium (assembly GCA_019746975.1). Taxonomy (GTDB): domain Bacteria; phylum Cyanobacteriota; class Vampirovibrionia; order Obscuribacterales; family Obscuribacteraceae; genus JADYXR01. The sequence goes on along the minus strand of JAIERK010000077.1, from coordinate 46,011 downwards.
CTAAAGCCAGTTGCCGCCGCTTCATCCAAAAGACTGGTTTTGGAGAGTTTCAAAATGGCTCCTCCCATGTGCGTTCAAGAACATTGCCTGGCACGATCAAATTCCAGTCGTGGACTAGCTTTCCAGAGCGCTCGCTGCGAAACATATATGTGGGGGTCTTTGGTCGCCGCTCGCGCAGAGAATCAATGTCTTGCTCCGACAAATGCAGTCGCTCCTTGTTCATGTCCAGGAATAAGCCCACCTTAGCGGCGGTCACGGCATTCTCTAAAAACGCGACATATTCAAGCAATGGCTTCAGTTTGAGATACGCAACCGATTCCATGGAGCGCCAAACCTCCTCGATTCCGCCAGCCAGGTCGAGCCGATCAAAACAATCCACCAGCGTTCGCTCCAGCGAAGTGACGCGAATTTCCATACCTGCACGATCTATCAAATCAACGCCGCTAGATTCTTTCCCTTGCTTCATCAGTGCCTTCGGTTGAGTGGCTCCAATATATTCGGTGCCTTGAAAATCGAATTTGGTTGATTCTCGTTTTGTGGTCAAGTACGTCATTGACTTATGCACCGAATAACCGTAGCCGTGAAGGGCGAGTGCTGATCGGTAGGCAATAATGGCATCATCCATCGCCTTAGCGGCAATCAGGTATGGATCAACACTGTAAGAGTCTGCCGTGAAGCCTTCAGCCACGACCGCATAGAGCCCTCGACGCACATGCAGCAGCCGCCCCATGGCTATGTGGTGTGAAAGCAACGCATGTTGAGATACCCGCTTAGTCCCCTTGCGCGCAGCGGCAAACTCCTCGACTCTGAAAACTGGGTGTCGAGCAAAGAACCAGGAATTAGTGTACATTGACCGGCTATTCATAGCACGATCTTACTGATTACCCCGGTCAACGTCAAGTAAACCACTTTAGCAGTGGACACAGATCGGTTATACATAGCACGATCTTACGGGTTTGTCCGGTCAGTGTACAGTAGGGCGGCACTGAATACCCCAAAAGACCAAATCTCTGCCCCGCAGCGGATTCTGAATGGCAGATCCAAAAAAATGAACCGCTGGTGCGAACCCAACCAACGTTGAACCAGACCAAGGTCTTTCTATTGCCTCCAGCATACGGGGGCAGCGCCACCGCGCATCAAGCGCGACTTCAATCGTCCGCCCCGCCAGTCACACTAATTCGCTTGACCCGCAGAGCCGCCCCCGTACCCCGATTTGCGTAGGCGAAAGCCGCAGCATTACCGGAGGTAAAATCATGAACAGCAGAACCTTGAAGAAACATCTTAAATACATCGTGCCCGAAATGCGCTTGGCACTTATAAAGGAACCTGGCGCGAATCCGCTTCCCATCTACACTCCAGATGATTTGGAGAAATTTGTAGAACCATTGAAACACTATTCCGATTATGTTCCGTCCGTTGTTATGTTTCCCCGCTGGTCAGGGCAATGCTGCCGGCGCAATTGCTCACGTATCTTTGGGCACATAAAAACCGTTGACTGTACGGTCCGAGTCTTACAAACTAAGTGGCAGGAGTTCGCAGTGGTCCACCTCACGGAGACTGAATGATGTCTAAGGAAAGGCTCTTGGATTTGTTAACCGCTCTTGAGAAGTACGGCTGGCAAATTGAGCTCGAAGACGATGAGTCCTTTGAAGAGTCGTTTATTCCGGACAAGGACCAGCAAATAATGTGGAGATTGTTTCGAAATTCGCACAAGAAGGGAAAAACGCGAATCAGTCTTTGCTTTTCAATTTTTGGACCCTTGGGTGAACGCAGCGATAACTTGAATGACATTCTTTACTGCGACGCTCCAGGCGACAAGCTTTACTTTTCCAAGAGAACTGATGCTCAATGGCCAAAGGATTTGGCGGCTTTCGTTAATACTTTGTACCATCACAGACCACCGTTCCATTTAATGCGTTGCGATTGAGGATGCCCCTGGTAAATAGTGCCGAACGTGGGGCGATTTGATTCGCACATTACGAACGACTCCAGGGACATAAAAGAAGCATAGCGCATAATCGGATAGAACGTTACGTCATCGAAAAACAATTCGGAAAGTCTAGTAGTTGTCACTCAGCAAAAGCTTCTGTACTTCTGCGGCTTCGGTTCGTTGATTGTTCGCTTCGTAGGCGTTGCGTAGATTTTCAAGGATTTGCAATCGCAATTCTATCGGCATCCCCCTATTCATCAACTCTTGCCCACGACTCAGAAATCTAATTGCCTCAGCGAATTTCTCCTTTCTAAGGGCAACGCGACCAGCTTTGTTGGCGGACCGACAAATACTTTGCCGTATGCTCTCGTCGCTCGGTCTATATTTGAAAGCATCGTTGTAAAATGAAAACGCTTGATCGAACATGTTAAAACGCTCAAGGTCTTTCGCGGCTTTAATCTGAGAATCGACGTTGGTAACAAGGTATCGAATCGTGTCTTCGTCCTTTTTGATTCGCTCAGCAGAAGAAGCTATGTTTGTTTTCGCAACATCGATTTTCGGCCTGGCGCTTGCGGCCTTCGCAATTCGCGCCGCGTCTTTTTGTGTTGCAACAACAATGTCCCGTATGGCGCTTACGTCATCGGCAGCCAGCGTATCTAGTAACGGATGGTACACCTCAAAGTGCATAATCGTCTTTTCATTTGGCAAATGGTCCAAGCCAAGCGCGTGTCCGATTTCGTGAAGCGCTACATTTCGCAAGAACTTCGCCCGATATCCGGCCCCATCTGGAGGGGCATTTTTGCTACCAATAGTCAAAATCCTAATGCGTGCGTGGACAATCGAGAATGAGCTCTCGCAGGTCTTAAAGCATGTACCAACGACATCCTTGGCTTTGATACCTAACTTGTCCGGGTGATCTACCCACTCACAAGTAATGTCCGCTTTTGCCGCGTTATCGACAAAGACAAACTTGATAGTTTCTTTCAATGTCGTTTGCCAAATCTGAAAAGAGGATAGCAACGATTTTCGATCACCCATTAAGTAGCCTGGGATTTTTGCGCAATTCGCATCAGTGGGGATAAAGACCTTAAGCGGATATCGATTTGCACGCCAGCGCGAATGCTTTTCGAGCTGTTCCTCTTTCGCTTCTGCAAGCGCCTCGTCCAGTGTTTTCTGATTCTCCGAAACCGAAATCTTCTCTCGTGCTATGCGCCCTAAAATCTCTTGAAACTCCTTCTGAGATAGCTCTCGCGGCTCAGGCACGTAGTAGGTGCGCTTGGGTGGACTGATTTTTAAATCAAGCCCCCAAATTCTCGATTTTACTTGGGTCATCGAATGATAAGAAGGACAGGTCTTCGCTACGGAGCGAAGTGATTCTACACCAGATTGAGAATCACCCATTCGAGTTTGAATCAACGCTTGAAGAACGCGGACATCACAATTCTCTGCCGACAAAGGCGGACTGCTTGAGGAGATTGCAGACAAACCCTTTGCAAGGTATTGCGCATCTTCTCTTGATTCAAGCAGCGGGTCTGATGAAGCATTTAGCATGCAGTACATTAGCCACCGATCGGCCTCATCAAGACGCCCATGTCGCACGCGTTCGAATGCACGCTGCAACACCCGCCACGTGAGTTTCGAATCTTTCTGCTCGGTTGTTTCCTCCATAAAAACTTCACTGCCACTGAAGTCGAGATCGTTGGCGAGCACGGAAGACTTATCGCATTCAAATAGAATCAACATGCACAAGAGAATGATCGCCCCGACGATTCTCTTCCGATTCTTGAGTATGTCGAAACGCATTCACCCACCTACCGAGTGCTTAGCCGCCGGCCCGTAGCCAATTCAACAATCCTGAATATCTGCTCACCAGAGAAGTAAGGACAACCCAACCGGAGCGCCTCCATTGCATCGTCCTCGGGGATATATTGTGCCATCGTATACGCCACCATCACCACGGTAGCCAGCGCATCTGCAAGTCCCTCTTTCGCGAGACCAAATTCAGGAAACCTACTAGCCAACCTGCGGTAAACATCATCATAATCTCGTGCAGCAGAGCCAGATAGAACCTCAATCGCAGCATACTTCAGATGACTATGATTAATCGGCTCCTCGCGCGCCGGTCCACCTGAACCTCCGAACCGACGATACCACCCGCCTGGTCCGAGATGTAAATACAAATCAACTGGCAACTGATTATATATTCGATCGAGTGTTATTTTCTACCTGCGAATCGGTAGTAGACGCTTAGACTGGCTCAACGATGCCGTACAAAATATTCTAGGCAAATCTTGTTACGGGGTGCAAAGCCCCCTGGAGTCGGGTCCTAAACCTGCACCTGGCGAAGATTTACGACGGATATCGGCTGAATTAAGAAAGCCGCTATCTGGGTATAGTGAAATTTTGCAGGAAACTTCCTCTATGACCGATGGCAGAACAAAACCAGAAGTAATCGATCTTTCTGAAGATGATGACGACGATAAGCTCGACAACTTCGAGCCGCTGAGTGTCGAATTCGAACCGAAGAGCACGAAGGTCGAGTGTACAGAGTTCAAAATCCTTCTGGGGACCACAGAGGCACAGACCGACAAGGGAATTATTGATAGAGAGTTTCTGGACTCTATGCTGGAAACCTCTGCAGCTAATCGGCTAATCAATGGGCTTGAAGGTCAAGATAAGAGGTATTGGCGAAATTTTCAGATTGCGCTAACCGATGCTGCCAGCAACCCGCGACTCTATTCGCAACTTCTTCAAGGTCGAAACAAACACTTTCCGGAGATTGCACGACATCTAGATGAAGCAGCCAAACGGTTCGCCAGCGGTGAATCGAAAGTGCCGGATTACGATCGAAAACAGTTTTTCAGACAAATCGAGAAAAAGTTTGGACCGGATGCTGCCCGAAGAACACGCGAGTACTTTCAGGCAAGCGCGCAAATCGATGCTCAGAAGCCATTGTTTAACGTCGGCTCAAAACCGCACACAATACAACCGATGTTGTTTTCACACGACCCTGCAGCAGCACGACGTCCGAAGCTCGCAGTGCCTGGCACCCCCACGATGAATCTCAGGACGCCACGGCTCAACTTCAACAGCAACAGTGATAACTCGAAATTAGATTTGACGCGAACTGACCTTTGGAATAGCAGCATGGAAAGGCCGACACCAACAGAGCTTTTAATCGAAGGAGCTAGCCGTCTGACACCATCTGACCTTTGGAAAACCGGCGCGAGTAGACCAACACCGGCAGATCTTTCGAAGAATGGAGCTAGCCTTTCAGCGTCTGACTTATGGAGCAACGGCGCCAACAGATTGGCATCGCCAAATCAAAACATCTTTGCAAGTGATAGCCACGGATTCTTCGATCAATCTGATTCCGCTTTCACTCTGAGTCTTGAAACGCTTTTTAGACCTCGGAAGAATTTTCCATCTTTCTTTTCACGGTCAGAGCATCAACCTGATCAACTAAAAGTTGATCACTACGACAGTCACTACAAACGAATCGCCCAGGAAGAGCTTCGAAAAATCAATCATCCTGGTCCCAGAGAAGCAGCTTCAATGAGGGCTGATCGATTCGTAGAAATAATGAGTAAGGCGATCCCGGAAAATATTCTGCGGGCAGATGTCGGCAAATTCTTGAGTAACCATCGCTCGAGCGAACAGAGTAAATACAAGTTTTTCGAACACCTGGAAAGATTGATTCCAAGCCGTGGTGCTCCTACCTTCGCAGCTCCGGAAGATCGACTGGTTGTAGCTCTTCAATTGCTCAGCCAAGCAGCCAACATCAAGGACGTAGATCAAGGCGGTTTTGGAATTTGCGCTCTAAGCGCAATCGAAAAGCGCTTGTTGGCACGAGACCCAGATATTCTGGCAGGTTTGATTGCCGATGGGGCGATTCATGGAACGGCGACCACACGCACATTGAGAACAATCAAATTGGAGAAGGACTGGCTAAAATACGACAACGAGGATGCAGACGGCTATCCGCCCGCCGAAAACATTCGGTCGCTCGCCAGTCAGTACGCCGCGATGGTGCTAGGAAATGTCAGATATCAGATTCACAACGAGAAAAATGGCACCGATATTCGCTATGGTCACAAGGACGGAAAGGATCTGGTATTGGACTGTTCCGTCAATCCACCGGCCCCGCTTTACGAAAACAATTTGACTCAAAAGCTCGATCGGGAAAAGAACTATCGTTTTGATGACGGCAGAATCATGGTCGATGCCAAACTCAAGCCTTTAGAAAAGCCTTCTGCAAACGATCCTTCGGTCGACGCGACAGACTTGCTAGATACCTACGAGGCAGTAGTGGGAAGTTCTGCCAATGGGCTTGCTCTGATGAGTTACAGCGAGGCACGTCGACCAGGAGATTACTCACTTTCGGGATGGCGAGATTGGTGGTATCAAACCGAAAAAGTCAAAGATGACAGATTAATGGTCTTTCGAAATGAACCTCAACTTGGTGAACATCTCAAACTTGCAAAACAACGAGACAATTACCCTCTGATTCTTTTGACTCCGCACCATGCCGCCAATGTCGACAACTACAATGCCGAGACTAAGCGAGCAGACTATGACAATCACTGGGGTCGGAAGAACGATTTCTTCGGAGACAATGCTCTGCCGCTTTCAGAGCTGATCAAAATCGCGGCCACCGACACACACGCATCGGAAGAACCTCTAGATACAAAACGGATGATGGAGCTGCTCGTCCAGGTGCGAAAAGAATACGATGATTGGTGCACTGCTAATGGTGTTAAGCCTGAGACTCGCTATCCAACTGATGCCGAGTATACCGAATGGAAAAAGAATCAAGAACACCATAGATAGTATCGCATCTCGTGATAGCCAACAGAACATGCAGCAGTTAACGAAAATTGCGGGCGAGAGACAAATCGTCATGGCGAGACTTGTTCGATCGGCGTCAGCGCAATAGACTTATTCGATCGGAGCGAGAAGCTCATTGTCTACTCGCCATTTGATAACGGCCGGGTCAAACTGCGCCAGCAGAACTCCACCGGCAGTCGCCCGAGTTCAAATCCTTGTGTTAATGAGCCAAATGCCGCGATGGTTCGGAGTTTTGATACACCGCCAGGCGGGGATGGGGCATCGTTATGAAGTCCTCTGAAGAAGAGTCCAGATGTGCCAGAATGGCTGTTGTCTTCAACAGATTGCTGGACATCCGCTTTGCTGTTTTCGCTTTTGATGCAAAACAACGATTGATAGGAGTAATCTTTCGGAATGCCGTCGGCAGCGAAAACTCCGAGGTGAATACACTGGCACCATCCGCGAGTTGAGATCTTCGAATACCTCTGTACTCAAACGACTCCACAGGGTTGACCAGGCAAAAGTCTTTGGCGTCAGCTGTAGAGATGGAGAGATGCTGGGCGGGGCGAAGCCGCACCACATTCGAAGAGCTCTTGTCGGTCCACGACACAGCGCTCTGGCGGTTATCGTGCAAGTTGAAAATACTCATCGATTGATTGTCGAAAACAACGAATACGACTGAGCCCTGTTTGATTGAGAGCGACCCATGAGGCGTCGTTAGAGAGAGGTCATGGGTGGGAGTAAACACCACCGCACCTTTGCCGCCAATGGACATTGCCTCATCAGAGAGAGCAGCCTGCAATCGGCCTTCGGAAGCTTCGTGTAGCTGGGCGATCCAGCTGGCGTTTTTCTGTCCATCAATATGGACAGCATCAACGCCATCAGATTCAACTTGATTGCTCGGCAGAAGCTGCGATTCGTCAGCCGAGATAACACCATCAAATTTCGAACTAGACAATGAAGAGCTCAAACCTTTGACCGACGACAAGGCTACTCGCGAATTCGCCGAAGAAGTCAGAGAGGCAAGTACATCATTGGAATTCTGCCCGCCAAACAGCCGAGCCTGGCTCGTCTCCAGGAGAGTCGTTCGAAAATCCGGAAATGCCGTCACCATTTCAGGCAATGAGAACGTCGATGACACTGAGGACTTGATCACAGATTGTGAATCCATTCCATTTCCTCGAGCAAATGCTGCTGCGTCGAGAGAGTGAGGCATCTCACTGGATCTCAAGTCGTCGGAGAGCACAGTCATCGGAATCGAAGGAGACTCTGCAAGCGAAACTGCCGACGCCGGTGGATCGGCTGTAATCGTGACGCCACCGTCGAGAGTGATAGCAGCGTTGGCACCACCATTGATATATACATTTTTGCCGAGCCCACTAAGGTTGTTGACCGGACCGTTAGCAATCAGACTGTTGAGATCTGCGAAGACCTGTCCTCCGAGAGTCGCCACCACGAAGATGTTGCCGGTGGTTCCTGGCGTCACTGCGCTGACTGGAGGTGGTGGTGCCGAGCCGATGAAGATACTGACGTCGCCGCCGCCTATACCTGAAGTGAGTACGTTGGAACCACTGCCTAGCAGAATTGAGCTGTCCTTCTTGCTTTGACCTTGAATCGTTATACTGGCAGTTCCTGCTGGTCCACCTGAATCAGCACTGAGCGTAGCGCCCGCATTCAGCTGCACCTGCCCGGAAGCCGAAGTAATCGAGAGAGAACCTTCGGTAACTGCTATATCGTTGAGAGTGAGATCGCCATTGGTCGCTAATGTGAAGTTACCGCTGGCAGACGAGTCCAGCAACAGCAAAGGAGCGCCCGCCTTTGAGACGAGATTGGCGGTGCCTAAAGAGGCTACCTGAAGCTGCGGAGATTCAATAGTCAGCGCATCGCTATCAGAACCGATCGCACCACCACCTGAGGTGCTTAGCGACACCGAATTCGAAGCACTTATTCGCTTGCTGCTGCTCAAAATGTTTCCACTCAGAGTCTTAAGAACGATATCACTGGTGGTGGTGGAATTGCCTAATGCTTTGTCCAACACTATATCGCCGGCACCGGTGGAAGTATCTAGCAAAATGGAGGTTGCCGAAAACGCTCCGGACGATGCGAGAATCGTCGAGTCAGATGTCATCGTGAATGACGTCGGCGAGCTTGCCTTCTTCAGGGATACTGGATCTGTACCGATGTTGTATACATTGACAGCACCGGAGGAAAACACTTGCAGGTTATGAGTCGCGACCCTGACTGCGGTTGCGCTCGTGGAACCAGTACCGATACTGCCTGTACCACCACGGATATCGACGTGCTCGGCACTGATTGCATCGGTGCCACCAGCGTTTACATCGACAATATTGCCGTTCGAGAAGTTGTTGATGTTAACAACACCCTTTTCCGGATCCGACGCCGTGATAGAGCCACCAATATTGATGTCACCATCGCTTGTCTCGAGAGTGACGGAAGAAATTGCTGATATATCGTTGGTTGTGATAATGGTGCCCTCAGTTGAAAGCACAAATGTTTTTCCAACGGTTGCACCATTTATAGTTATAGGGTTGGTGCCAAAATTATGCAGCTTCACAGAACCGAGCGAAGCTATCTGAAGATTGGAGGTATTTAGGTCGGCATTGATTGTCTTATCTTCTGCCGAGAGAGAAATCGAAGGTCCGGTAAGCAACCGTGTGGAGAGCCGCCCTTCACCACCAACTGAAAGGGTAATTGTGCCCAATGCGGTTATCGCGTTTTTAACGACGATATCACCTTTAGTAGCACCCACCGTCGACACCGTGAAATTCGTCACTCCGGTCGGAAAGTCCTGATGCACAGTAACACCGCCCTGACCGTTCGACGCGGAAAAGGATCCAGGAGTTGATCCGAATACAGAAACTTGACCACGAACACCGTTTTTGGCTTGCTTCAGTCCAATTTCGAGGTCCTTCAGGCTGTTGGAGCCGAGAACAATGGAACCACCGACACCCGTTCCGTTGGCTGCACCAATCAGATCTCCCAACACTAAAAGATTTCCTGAAGCACTAAGCCCGGCTCGCAATGCAAAACTAGCACCGTCGCCGTTCGAGTCGGTTGGACCGGCAATCAACACGGATGGAGCAACAGTCATATTGCCACCATTTTCAATGATTACAGCACCACCATCAGCACCACTTACGTCTACTTGGAATGTGCTTGAATCAACAGTGAGATCTGCAGAACTATTCAGTGTGTAGGAGAATGAGCCTCCCTTACCGGCAGAGCCGGAGGCATCTACAGTCAGCGTCGATCCAGATCCAAGATTGATTACGGCACCTTCCAGCACCACTCCGCCACCATTACCGACAGCATCTTCCTGGACCGTCACCAACGCGGTCGGAAGGTTGACGGTTCCGACGCCCGACGTCAGACTGAGCTCATGCACAACCGGCAGCGCCGAAGAAAAGGAGATAGAGCTTGCTACGCCATCCGTCCTCAACGAGGCCACGCTAGCAGTGATTGCTCCGACGACCACGTTGCCATCGAACGCACTTACCGAGAAGCTGCCACTGTCAATAGTGCCACACAGAACATTGACACCATCATGAGTGACCGTTCCGGACTGAATGTCGACAGTACCAAACTTGGTGCTCGAGGCTGCACTTGTGTCCACATCGCCAACGGTGACGCCGTGTGCTTTGACGATTAGATCGCCAGACAAGCCTGCTCCACCGGAGGTTTTTACTGAGCCTAAGGTCACGCTTCCGTTGGCATAGACTTCGACCCTTCCACCGCTCAGTGATCCAGAAGTATCTATGGTGACCTCATGACCGGCGGAGTTGAAGTCTACAGAACCTGTTGTGTTGCTAACAGGATCCAATAAATAAATAGGATCCTCGGTGCCGAGCGTGACTTCGTCAAAACTGTGACCAGCAATCAGGATCAAGTTACCGCCGTGTCCGGCTGATTCCAATCGAATAGTCGTTTGAGAGCCAGTGTTGACGATACTGCCGGCTGACAGGAGCGCCAGGTGGCCGCTGGCAACATTTATGTCGAGTCCATTTAGATCGAGGTTGCCGACGCTGGAAGCGATTGTGCTCGACTCCGCACCATTTATCGAAACCGTGGTGCCGGGATTGGTGCCCTCATGTTGATTGATGATACCGTTCTGGAGCAGGTGCTCCGTGTTGATGCTAACGGCCGTATTGTTCGTCGGAAGATTGATGACAGAACCTTGAGAGATCGTCATCGACGCGCCATCACTAACCGCGTTGAATACGACGGCATTACCCTGTCCCGCGTCGATCGTTTGCGTGCCTCTAACCTCCAGATCGTTGGCACCGATCGTGGAAAAACTGATCGATCCAGGGCCGCCACCGACACGACTAATGGTGCCGGTACCGGTCAAATCAAAATCGCTAGAACTTGAGACAGCCACACCGCCGGTTGAGTGAAGAGCACTAATCACTCCATTGTTTGCAAGTTCGGGAGTATTGATCGCAATATCATTGGCCGTGATCATACCGGCATTGGAGAGAAGGCGAGCGTTGCTCATGCTTGATGATGACGTGAACTTGTTCGTTATACTCGAGAGAGTAAATGAGTTGACCGTGGAGGTCCCGTTGGCTGTGTAGAGTCCGAAAAAGCCCTCACTCGATCCAGCCGTCGTCGGTACTTGAGCGGCCGGCACTGTTTGCCAGGGCTGATCGTAGGCCTGAAAAATAACAGTCGGAATGCTATTGGAGGCAGAAAAGGTCTTCATTGCCTCGAAGTACCATTTAGCTAGCGTTGTGTCTGCAAGCGCTGGAGCCGTAGACAACGGGGGCGCACGAAGCCCTTGCGTAGGCCAACCGGTCTCTCCAAGTCGCACAGGGATCGTGATATTTTGCGCCTGAAAATCATTGCGGAGCGCATTAAGGGTACTGTTCATGCTGTTGGTGACAGCGGTAGTGAAAGCCGCCTGATCGTTCGGATTAGTGGAAAACGAGGTCGGAAGATTACCGTCGAAGTAAGCATACATATTCACATATATGTGGCTCTCGAGAGAGTTAAGCATGGTCTTCAAAGAGCCTTGCAGAGGATTGGCATTGTTGTTGACGCCAGCAACCACATCCCATCTTTGCCTTGTCGTAATGGGCAAGGTCGCAGCGGAAAACATCGTGGAAGAACCCGAGGAGATTGGCGTACTGTCGCGCAACGCCTTAGCCTGCGTAATCAGTGTATTGAGCTGATTAAGCGAGTTAGGACCAACAATCGATTCATTCAAAAGAATGATCTCTTTTACTGTCCCGGGATACAACTGAGCCTGGTTCAAAATGTACTGCACTTCTTGCATCGTGTCGGCGATTACGAATCCATCTCCATTCACACCCTGCTGAAAAACACCAGCTGAAATTCCCAATCCTACAGCGTTCGCGGCTTGAATGTTGAACTTGTTAGATCCAGCGGTGGCAGCGGTCGGACCATAGAATTGCCCGGCAAAGTAGAACGACCCTTGCGAATAAGTGGCGACGTCCGTATAGCCGTCATTCTTGAGCTGCTGCATCAACTGAGTCACAGTGCCGAGACTGTAGCCATCAAATTGAGTGGTCTGGTTACCGTTGACGAAAGACCCGACGTAAGGTTGAAATCCAAGACCGATGATACCGCCATTGGCACCAACTCCCATGGACAAAGCGCTATCAGAGTTGAGGTGCACTCCTGATTGGACGAAGGTTCCAGCCGCAGCAGTACTTGTCGTGACGGGTCCACCCATCAAGTTGAGCGTCGACATTCCTGTATTGAGGAAATTCGTGAACACCAGATCATGCCCGAAGGTAGGCTCGATGTCGATCACACCGCCGGTGGTTCTAATTGCAGCAGCACCATTATCTGGCGATGCAATGGTGAGAGAATGTAACCCACCACCGGAGCTCACGGTTATCTCTGACGCCATGGTCGCGTGAATCTCCGCCCCATCTCCGAGAAAATTGAGTAGCGGTGCACCAACATTGAAATCTGCACCGTCATTGACTGTCAGCACTGCGCCTGCTGCTATGGAAACTTCACCTCCATCTTCCTCAGAGGTGGCTGTCACAACTCCATTGGCACCCGGGTTAAAGGTCAGAGACGATGCGAAGGCAAGGGTATGGTCATCGTTGGCATCAAGATTGATCTGTCCAGCGCCTCCACCGGTCAGCGAAAAAGACCCACCGCCGTCGATGGTCAAATCATCCTGGCTCTCAACGGTAATTTGTCCATCCAATTTGCTGGAGCTGATGTTACCCAGAACATGCAGAGTCGAGGTTGGCACATCAATTTCGCCGCCAGCAGTTATCGAACCGACCGTCACTTCTGGGGCTTTCAAAGTAACGTTGCCAGCACTGGAGATGTCACCACAAAAGATACTAGAGCCAGCCGAAACCGACACACCACCCAGCATAGAGCTAGATGAGTTGTTCGTGAGGTTACCGACGGAAATTTTGCCATTAGCGGAAATCGTTGCTGCGGTGATCGATCCACCGATGACTTGACCGAGCGAGTTAAACGTCACCGGCGTGCCATTACTCCCAGTCGGCTTGACCGTCGCGATGTTAATACTGCCGGCTACCCCGTTTCCAGGTCCAGCATTGGCTACAACGTCGCCGAGCTCAATCGTGATCGCGGCCGCGGCGGGATCGGCACCAGCATATACAGTGACATCGCCGGCGCTGCCATCACTCGCAGTCGAACTCGTTTGAATGGTCGACGAGGTGTTAAGACGCACAAATCCACCGACATTACCGTTGGCGACCGCAGCTAAAACAACATTTCCCCCATCTATCGAGGAGGAGCCAGTATCAATTATGGTGGCAACGTTGCTAGCTCTCAAGTCAATGCTTCCGCCAGCGCCCGCCCCAGGTGTAAAATCGACCGTCGCAGTCCCAGTTACTATTTGGGTCCCAGGAACAGTTGAAGTCTCAGGACCGAAGCTTACTGTGACATTTGCACCAGCCACCATGTATACATCGTATCCGTTAGCGACAATCTGCGCAGTACTGTCGGCGATGATATCTCCATTGGCAAGAAATGCAACAGCCTCGCCGAAGCTGTTGACACCTTGAATCTGAATGCCACCAGTTGTGTTAGCAAATGTTGGATCTCCAGTGATGCAATTGTCACCAATCTTGAGTAGCTCGGTGGACGCATAAAAGTGTTCAATACCAGCTCTGGTGTTCAAACTTCCGACAACTTGACCGACAGATCCATCGATGTTGCCTCCACCCGAGAAGATATTGAGCTTTTTAGAGAGATAGTCGCCACCCTGAATAACGACACTGGCATCTCCGCCGTACGCAGCGGATCGCACATTGATGTCGCCGGAGCTCGCTTCGAAAACCCCTCGCTCGGCCTTCACGTAGATATCGGAGCTGTTCGATGGAGAGAGCAGATTAATATCACCTCGGGAGGAAGAGATCAGACCTTCATTGGAAAAGCTGCCCGTTCCAGAAGACAATGTAATGCTCTGGTGAGCTTTTATACTCGGAATTTGCTGAATTCCAAGCGAATCGGTCGAAGCACCATTTCCGATACTATCGCCGGCATCAAGGATCAGAAAACCATCGCTTGAGATGGCACCAGTATTTGCAATTCGCTCATCCGCTTTCACTGTCAACGTCAGCGAGCTGCTGCCTAGATGAAGCTCCGCATCACCGGTTCTGCCTTCCGCTGCCGAAATCGAGCCACCCGCCACGTTAATCAAGTTCTTTCCTGACAGCGTGATTTTCGTATTTCTCTCGCCTACAGACACTGCGTTAATAGAACCATAGTTAGTCAAATCGCCGCCGATCTGAACACGCTCGTTGTGCTCGATGTAGTCAATCGCAGTCACGCCCTGAGCGATGACCAGATCATCGACCCGTCGAGAAACAGATTCTGCCAAGCTAAATCTGCCACCGCACGCACCGCCTTGCGCGTTCAGCACAAGACTCTGAACTCCATCATTCGCGACTTGTGTAACTGCCAGATATTCAGCCGCAGTGGCTTTATCACCAGCGCGAAATGTTCGTGTTTCGCCACCTACAGTAATCTGAATTGAATCAGCATCACCGAAAAGTTTTTTGCCAAGGACAACTGCCGATTCCGTCGAAGTAAGATCCAGGTCAATCTGCTTCTGGGTGGCACCACCATCCGCAACGCCCAAAGTGATCCTCGGCACATTCTGCCCGCGGGTGACTAGCGCTCCATTCTCAGCAGCATGCTTCCGTGTCTCTTTATTCGATGAGGGGGAAGAGCTTATCGGCTCCTGTTCTACCTGAAATTTAGATGAGAAGCGGTGCTCAGCCTTAGGAGTGCGAAATACTTGATCCCGCCGTAATGCCCACTCCTGCCGCGCATTCTGCCGGAATGAAGCATCAGAATTGGCAAATCGTCCACGACCCTTTGCTGCATCCGTAACATCCAACGAAGCGCGAGAGACACTGGAAGGCGGATCCAGCCTCCTGGCCGAGCGCGCCCCACTATCGTCGCTACGAGCGTAGGCTGGCTGCCACTTATCCGCGGATATCAGACAGAACAACGACGTAAGCAGGACTGTTCGGCCAATCGGTTTAATCAAAGGTCGTGTCATGAGATTCTCCGCCGAAGCGTGTTACCGGATGCGCTTAAATCGCAGCCCCGGAAGAGTGCCTGGCGAAAGACCAGTGCTGCGAAGGTTCAAATTGTACTAGAAAGACCCGCCAGTAATGCGATTGCAGAAGGCGGGTAAAAGAGTCCTATATCCAACACCAAGAGCCCAAGCGCGTCGTCGAAAAACTCAGGACGAATCATTAGCCAGAATTAAGGCAATCGCCCAAGGCTTACTACAGAACCTGAATCCAATTGCAAATCTGCGTGGAACAAAGTCGCTACAATCAAGTGATTTGAAGAATGGCCAAGGAAAGAGAAGTCTCCGTGATACAGCAGCTCAGGACTGAACCGGAAGGAAAAATGATGAAACAGGTACGAAGTATCATATTCTTTTTCATGTGCTTAACCGGGTTTTGTATGAGTGCGCGATCGAGTGAAACAGTAAAACCGCCGCTGGTTTTAGAAGCAAGTCTCGATCAAACAAGCATCGATCTGGACACAGAACTGCGCCCACACGTACGCCTCATCAATGTTTCCGCAAAACCCGTGAAAGTCGAGTATCTACGAGGCTCGGCCGTCGTACCGGAAATCTGGGATCGGTCGAACAACACTAGATGCCTCAACGCGCCAACATTTGTTTTTTCGAAAATCTGCGCCAGAGAAGAGACCTTGTTGGCTCCAAAGGCCTCGCTGACGCTGAGTTCGCTTCCTATTTATATTGGAAAGAAATCGCCTCCGGAATCAAAGGTCAATACACACGCCTTTTGGGCGACACTTCCTGGCAGTTTCGCACTCAAATACTCGGTCAACCTGAGAGATTTCCTCCCGGGAACAGCTGGAGAGCTGCACGCACCGAACATCAACGTTACGATATCCGATCCCTCCCAAAAGCTTCTGGGTCAACTATTCTTCGAACCAGGAAAAGGCTACTACGTCGCCATGGGCACCAAGGGCGGCAAATGAACGACCTGGTTGCTTCCAAGCGAAGACAAGCTTCTGGTGCGCCAATTGGACAAACTTGTCGGCTCACAAATCAGCGTGCAAGGACGGCTCCAGCGAATGGATCCTCGCAGCCGAGGGAATGTACCGCCAGGCGAGCTGTACATGACGGGCTTCAATATTCTCGATCAGACGAACAATCAAAAGCCCGCATGTTTGCTCACTCTCAGTAAAGCCGACAAGTTCTATGGCCCCACAACAAGCAAGTCCGGTCCGAGCTCAGTTCAGAAAGCCTATGTTGATGCAACGGGTCGCGTGGCGTCTTTTGAAACTGACGATTTAAATTGGCTCCTGCAGCACGGCTGTGTTCAAAACACCAGCTGTATTCTCCACACCGGCTGTGTTCTCCACATCGGATCTGTACTCGAGACAGACCGTGTTACTCGACTCAGATGAGATCTCGAACCTAGCTCTGCTCTCTGAACTCGGCTATGTTCTCTAAACGCGCTGTATCTCTAAGCTACGCAAACCGGCGGCTTTCTACACAGCTAAATAATTCTTAGAGAGCAAACAGTGGTCGCATATGCGAAATCTAGATGATACCGAGTAAGATACCACACCCTTTGTCGGACGCACCCTTGAAAAACGCGCGGATCTCCTGGAAATACTCCAACAACTCGGCGTAGTCTTCGCCAGAAAGTCGATCGCCATACACATAGATGTCTTTGCCTGAGAAGTTAGCCGCGCGAGCTTTCTTGTTGAACTCGTCGTCGCCTAGCCGATCCAAAGCAGTCGAGGTCTGCACCACTCTAAAGGGATCCAAATAGCGTGGATTGCCGTAACCCAAGTTTTCACCAACTTCGGTACCACCAAGCACCACGTTATGCAACAAACCGTTGCCCTTCCATGGATCGCCGCAGAGAATAAAATGAATCGCCTGCCAGCTTTTTTCAATTTGAAGAGTGGGACGATTTTTCTGTTTCGTTGCGCTCGTCGAAGCACCCTTCATAAAAGCAGGGATAGGTCCTAACATTTTCTCCATCTTCCTCAAGTCGGCATCCTTGATACCCAACTGACGAAACATATCCTGGGGATTGATGCCGCCCATGCTCCCGCTCATCAACATTTCGCCAGCAGCTTGCCGATTCTTGAGGACCTGGTCCATGTCCTCACTGTCGAGTTGCACGTAATAGGCACGCATTCCCATCGAAATATCCTCGCACTTAACGACTCTTTATTCCCGCCGCCTGGGGGTGTTTAACATATGTTTTTCACCCCGTCTACATCCACGGACCTGACAAGCGCCTGCAGATATCTAATGCCTATCGATCAGCTTGTAAAAATCCTCAAATACGGTTGATTTGAGGACGATTTCGACGCTCAGTCGGTTATGATCGAAGAATAAAGCATTTATCGAACAGATCGCGCCGCAAGCGGTTCTAGTCGTACG
The DNA here is from genome assembly GCA_019746975.1 of Candidatus Obscuribacterales bacterium. Classification (GTDB taxonomy): domain Bacteria; phylum Cyanobacteriota; class Vampirovibrionia; order Obscuribacterales; family Obscuribacteraceae; genus JADYXR01. The sequence goes on along the minus strand of JAIERK010000077.1, from coordinate 28,318 downwards.
CACTGACGAAGGGACACGTCGAGGACCGGATACCAAGAGTTTGCAGAGGGTCGCTCAATTGCCTGCAGCAATGATTTCCTTAACCAGTTATGAAATCTCGTTAAGTCCGTCTGGACGATTGCTTCTGGCCGGATTCGAATCGGAAGTTTCCAGCAAACCAGATAGTTGGATAAAAAAACTCTTCGACGCATTCAAACTTAATCAGAGTGCCGGTCTATTTGCCCTGGGTGCTTCAAGGCCAACCAATCCGGTATCACCTTCGATATCATACTGGCGCGAGTTCGCCTGTCGATTTCTCACCGAGCTGTGCCAGACGCCGGATTCAACCGAAGCTGAGTCAATCGCAATACCCGCGCTGCCTGATCTGGAGAAAATGGTATTAAATGCGCCACCAATGCGCGGCGCTGAGTATTTGAGTACAAATCTTCTCTCGAGACTGTGGAGCGGGCTCAACGAATGGGTGCAGCAAGAGGTCGAGTCTAGCAACGCGAGCATGAGCAATTGGCTGAAGGAACACGCTCCTCAGTGGCACCACGTCGGTCGAGTGTGTTTTCACCTGGCCGAAAACACTCGAAATAATGACTTTCCTTTCGCCTTCCTCGCGACCTATGCGCCACGGATTTCAGCGGGAGGACGGGTACAATACCAGCCGCTCAATAAAGCCCTCACGGAGTATGCGGGAGAACGCAACAAAAAAGCACTCATCAATCTACTCTCCCCTGTACATTTAGCCTCCGAGAAGAGTGATTTAGTGCGAGAACTGCTGGAAACAAGTGATCTCTTTCATCCACTCATGTGGACCCCGCCTGAGGCTCACCGTTTCCTAAAAGAGGTCCCTAAGCTCGAAGAAAGTGGGCTTCTGGTGCGCCTCCCTGATTGGTGGAGAAAAAGAGCGAAGCCTCGCGTTGCAGTCACCATCGGTGAGAAAAAACAGAATTCTCTTGGAGTCGATGCCATGCTCGATTTCAAAGCGGAACTGTTATTGGGTGATGTAAAACTTTCGCAAGACGAAATGCAACAGATCTTAAGTGCCAATGATGGTCTTATTTTTTTGAGGGGTCAGTGGGTAGAAGTCGATAGCGAGCGACTTTCTGAGGCATTAGCTCATTGGCAACAGATTGAACAGTCCGCAGACAATGGTATTTCTTTCATCGAAGGAATGCGTTTGTTGGCAGGCGCATCAGCGGATCTCGGCACCAGTAACTCACTCGAAGAATCGGATGAGCAGTGGGCTTTCGTGAATGCCGGCGACTGGCTTTCCGAAATTCTTCATGGACTGCGCGATCCTGCCCGCCTGCTGAAACAAAAGACGAACAACGGCTTGCGCGGCAACCTGCGCCCCTATCAACAAACCGGCCATGATTGGTTGTCATTGCTCTCAAGCCTTGGTCTCGGCGCTTGTCTAGCCGACGATATGGGATTGGGAAAAACCATCCAAGTTTTATCGCTGTTGCTTTCCATCAAGGCGACAAACAAACAGCCGCACAAACCATCACTTTTAGTTTTACCGGCTTCGTTACTCGCAAATTGGAAGTCTGAGATGCAGCGATTTGCACCAACGTTATCAGCTCGTTTTATCCATGCATCAGAAATCAGTGAAGTTGAATTGGCGACAATTTCGGAAGACCCGACCGACGCACTAGCAAAGACAGATGTCGTATTCACAACCTACGGTATGCTCCTTCGGCAGAACTGGTTGCTCGATGTCCACTGGCGATTGGTGGTATTAGATGAAGCTCAAGCCATTAAGAATCCTGGCACAAATCAGACGAAAACAGTAAAAAAACTTAAAGGTGAGTCGCGCATCGCACTCACCGGAACACCCGTCGAGAACCGACTTTCGGACCTCTGGTCGCTCTTTGATTTTCTTTCCCCCGGTCTTTTGGGCTCGTCTGCCAAGTTCAAAGCATTCGTCAAAAGTTTAGACGAACGAGAAAACAATCGCTATGCACCTTTGCGAAACCTTGTTGGTCCCTACATATTACGGCGACTGAAATCAGACAAATCAATTATTGAAGACCTCCCTGACAAAACCGAGATGAAAGTGTTTTGTGGTCTCACAAAGCATCAAACCGCGCTGTACTCAAAGTCAGTAGAAGAGCTGGCTCGCACTCTCAAAGAAGTCGACGGAATGAAACGTCGAGGGCTGGTGCTCGCATTCCTTCTCAGGTTCAAGCAGATTTGCAACCACCCGAGTCAATTTTTGTCTGACGGTCGATATGATCCGCTCCACAGCGGGAAGTTTGAGCGACTAAAATCAATATGTGAGGAAATTGCGTCCAGGCAAGAGAAGGTTCTTGTGTTCAGCCAATTTCGAGAAATAACAGAGCCTATCTCCACTTTCTTGACTGAGGTTTTTAATCAACCAGGACTGGTGCTACATGGTGGCACTCCTGTTGCGAAGCGTCGGGGAATCGTGGAGAGGTTTCAGCAGGAAGATGGTCCGCCCTTCGCAGTCCTTACGGTCAAGGCTGGCGGGACGGGTTTGAATCTAACGGCTGCATCACATGTGGTGCACTTTGATCGTTGGTGGAATCCTGCAGTAGAGAATCAAGCCACGGATCGAGCTTACAGAATAGGCCAGCACCGCAATGTGCTTGTTCATAAATTCATTTGCCGCGGAACCATCGAAGATAAGATCGACGCAATGATCACGGAGAAAAGCGAGCTAGCCGAAGGTATATTGACTGGCGGAGCTGAGAATATTTTGACGGAGATGAGTGATAAAGAGTTGCTTGATATCGTTAGCCTCGATATTGAGCGCGTATTAGCAGGAGAAGCGTAATGGGATGGGGATGGGGTTTTCAACCATATGTCAGTGTTGCGGAGCGCCGAGCTAAAGCGAAGCGCAAAATGGATGACCTTCGGAAAAGAGGGATCCATACCGATAACGTCGTAATCTCTGGTCGAAAGATTGCCTCGACCTTTTGGGGCCAGGGCTGGTGCAAACACATCGAAGGTTCCAGTGATTACGCAAATCGTTTGCCTCGCGGTCGCAGTTATGTGCGTCAAGGTTCAGTTGTACACCTCGAGATCGCTCCCGGAAAAGTGAAGGCAATGGTTAACGGGTCCGATCTTTATGACGTGGTGATCAATATCAAACCGTTGGCAGCAGAAAAATGGCGCGCGGTAAAGGACCGCTGCGTAGGGAAAATCGCCTCACTGCTGGAATTACTTCAAGGTAGGCTATCGACGAGCGTCATGGAAGTTGTCACAAAAAGGGACGCTGGGCTGTTTCCTCTCCCGAAAGAAATAACCTTCAACTGTAGTTGTCCGGATCATGCAGTTATGTGTAAGCATGTCGCCGCGGTTCTCTACGGTGTTGGAGCGCGGCTTGATGAACGACCAGAGTTGCTTTTCCAATTGAGAGGAGTCGATCACCTTGAACTGATCGAAGCTGACAGCGTAGTAGCAGCAGCTACAGCCGGCAAGAGCAGCAGCAAGCATATCGCCGAAAGCGAACTCGAGGATTTGTTCGGAATCGAGATAGCACCAGAATCACCAAAGAACGACAGACATGAAAGAGTGAGAGAAACAACAATAGTGTCAGAGCCGAAGAAGCCCAACACTAACTTGTCGATCAAGAGAAAAACGGCTCCTATCGTGTCAAAACCGTCGCAAAAAGAGACCTCGGCGAAAGGCAAAACGCAGAAAACATCCGCGCAAGACCTTCCTGATACCAGACTTTTGAGATCGATCATTTCAATCTTGCCATCATCAAATTCATTACCTGAAAAAGCGCCGGCACCTGCAAAACCTAAAGCTCCGAAACCATCGAAGCTGGAAAAACCTGATACTAAATTGTTGAAATCTGTGATCTCTCTGATGGATGACTTCGCTCCGACAGGCGAGTACGTTCGCGAGCTGCGCGCTCGCTTAAACCTCTCTCAAGCCGAGCTGGCGGAGCTTGTTGGTGCGAGTACAACATCCGTCAAAAAATGGGAAAAAGAGACTGGTCGGCTAACACTTCAGAAACAAACAGCCAGCGCTCTAGTCGCCGTTAACAAATTGACCAAGAAGCAGGCATTCGCGCTACTCTCTAGCATGTAAAAATCGAGCCGACCAGAGGGTATTTATTTACCCGCCTCCATCTCTCGGATTCGGGTCTCGATTTCTTTCTGCAAATCCGGTTGCACATCCTTAGTCTTCAAGACTTCCAACGTCGCCTTCAGTGACGCCTTCTCACTGTGAATCTGCTTTGTTACTACACCGATCACGTCGGTCTGCAGTTTTGGCGTTCTGCAACTCGCAGGATCGCTCACTAATGCCCACGCATTTAAAGTCTTTGAACACCACCTGCTTCGGTGCGCCTTCCACGGGAGTCGGTCCGAATTCAGCGCGAATAGCGCGATTTGCAAGATAAATATTGCGCTGGCGGCGAAGCATCAAGAATGTCGATCCAAGTAGAAATGCAGCCAGTCCGATATCCGTCGCCAGATCCGAAGTATACTTTCGCACTTCCTCGTCCCGTTGCGGAGCACCATATACAGTAGCAACATCGAACTTGTCTTTGAACGATGGCTCCGCATTTGCTTTACCGGCAGGTTTTCCTGCAGCCGCTGCATTGGCTTTGTCTACTGCAGCCAGCAGTGCAACTAATGCGCCGCACAGCGAATCTTTAAACTCCTTATTGGTCAACAAAGAAGGATCCCGCTCCACCAATGTTCGAGAGTAGCCTTAGCTTCTTTCGACAAATCAGCTCGTCATTCTTATCTGTGGCTATTACTTGCCAGCCTTCTCGGAGGACCCGGAGCGCAATCGCCTTTCCGATACCCTGTGCTGCACCAGTAATAATCACACTTCGAGAGATTTCGGTTGATTCCACAATTCTGATCCATCTCAACAACAGCTACAACTCAGCGTGCCATTTCATGCCGCGACGGAGAGAATTATACCATTTAGGAGAGTGCCACCAGGAGTGGCCGGTGCGAATCACCTTCAACCAATTGGCAATTGCATCAGCAAGGTCACTTTTATCTTCGACTACGAGCAGATTTGCCAATTTTTCCCTGACCTAATCAACTACGGGGAATCCATCCCTTTCTATTCCCGAAAACGACCACAGAGCAAACATCTATGGGGTAGTATATGATAATGTTGCTCATTTGAAAAACTGGAATCAAAGCGTTGCTGCAAAAACTTCGGCTGAGACAAAAAGGATTGTTGCTGGTCGCACTCCCAACGCTGTTGGTGCTGGTGTTGATTTCGATACCACTTCATTTTGCTTCCGAAGCAGAACAGGTTGTTCGTGAAGAGAAGCGACTTCGTGAGCTATTGTTCGAATACAATCGCCTGTTCAACAATTCGCTAAATCTGCTGATACAGGTCGAGGGAATGGCACACAATGTTAAGGAGGGCACTTCGCTATCGTCCAGAGACATGGCTAGTTTGCGTGGTTACTACGACGAAATCAAAGAGAATCAAGAACGATTAGCAAATCTCTCCGAAGATATGTCAGTAGAACGAGACGCGCTAAAAAAGCTAAATCGTTCGATGACAGATTATCAACGAAATATCGAGTCCTCTCTGATGACAGGCTCATTTGAGGTGTTCAGAGGTCCGGAGGATGTACAAAACTTTCTCGACCTGTTAGCCAAAGTCAGAGTAATAACCGAGCAAGCAGACGAACGCAGCCGGTCGCAACAAGAGAGAACACGCGATGAGATTGGAGGATGGCTGTGGTTTGGTCTGACACTGGATTTGGTGATGGCAGTAGTCTTCCTTGCATATCTCAATAGGGACCTGAAAGCTCGTGTTGAGCACGCCAAGTCAAATACGATTAGAATTGCAGCTAACGAACCCCACTTACCACCACTCACCGGAGCGGACGAAATCAGTCAATTCGATCGGGCCATCTGCGAAATGTCCGACCAATTGCGAATTTTAGATGAAAACAAACATCAGTTTTTCGCAATGATAACTCATGATTTTCGAACGCCACTGTCTGCAGTGACTCTAAATCTGGAACTGTTACTTCTTAAGCATCTTCCGCTTGACAGCGAACTTGATACGAAGTCAAAAGAGGCGCTTGCCAAATACATGCATGGAATGCTGAGCTCCGCAGAACTGCTGAATTCGCGAGTAAACCGATTACTGGAATTCGAAAAGCTCACATCCGGAAATAGAGAACTCGAATTTTCGAACTGCTCATCGGACAATTTACTAGAGAAAGCACTCGAAGAAAATACAGAATTGCTAGAACGGACAAAAGTGGCTGTCGAGGTCGTTTGGGCAGGCGATGAAGCAATTGTCTACGTTGATGCAGGTAATACCCTCGCGGCGCTCAACGCCGTTCTCAGCTATGCGATTAATCAGGCAAAATCGGCGGGTAAGGACAAGTTTCGCATCATATCTAGACTTGAGAAGTCGACCCATGACGTGAAGATTTTGGTACCGTGTTTTGAAACTCCAACTAGGTCGACACAAGAAATCTTTGACCACCCTGACTCAAGCGAGTATCCAGCAGACATGCGCGCAGACGAGTTGCCGCTTCTGCTCGCAAAAATCAGACTGCGACAGGTTAACGCTTCAATCGTATGGAGCAACACAAGTAGCTTCGATCGACTCGAGGTTGTTCTTCCACTCTCCGCGAATGAAGCCCTCCCCTCGGAGGCGACTCAATGAAGATCAAAGGAACTCTCTTCGGCAAAGGTCTGCTGCTTGTCTTATGCCCTCTCATTCTTGGTGCGATGTTCAGCGCTTGCCTGCTCTTCTCTCTAAATCAATCGTCCAACGCAATCAGGGAGGAAGCGCGCCTTCTGTCAGTGATCACATATTCGAGCAGACTATTCGAATTTTCAACAAAATCAGCAATTTTGGCAAACGAGATCTCCACAGACACAAGAGCCGGCAAGGAACCGTCACCGGAGACCGAACGATCTCTCTACGAGGTTCTCGATTCGTACGGAGACACAAAGAAGCGAATCGCCGCATTCTGGAAGAATCGAGAAGCAGACTATCCATATTGGACAGCGGTAGACGAAGCTACTCGACATGGAGTAGAACTTATGAAAATAAGGATCGAACCCGGAGCTCGTGGACTGGAGATTCTCAATCAACGCGATGACTGCGCCAAAGCGCTTGCAGGTGCAGTTCGTCAGTTGAGCTATGCGCTCGAGAAACAAGCGAAAAATGCCCGCGAGAATCGCATGCGCGAATCTCATTTAGTAATTTTTGGACTTACCGTCTCACTAATGCTAGTGTTGGTCATAACCGGCTTCATCATGGCAATCGTAGGATTTAGTATCTTGAAGCGAGCCGAGCAGCTAGTAGGAAACGTCTCGAGATTCTCCTCTGGACAAGAGATGTTACCGCAACTCGCGGCGACCGACGAAATTGCAGATCTTGACTCCGCGCTTCGAGCAACAGCCCGAAGGCTACAGCAAGCCAGGGAGGGCGAGCGCCTTTACTTCGAAATCGTCTGCGATGGAATTCGGCAGCCGCTGGATCAACTCAGCACAGATATAGAACGACTTCCTCAATTCTCAGGAATGGAAAAGTATCAAAAACAGCTCCACATCCTCAGTGTCAACCTCAAGCAGCTGATCGATTTGCAAAGCGATCTAGAACTCACGAGACAGATGCGCTCAGTAGATGGCATGGAGCTATCGCTAGAAACGTGCTTGATACCAGAGTTGCTCGTAAAGATCGATACGACCGTTCAGCCAGTCGCCACAGATAAAAACATAGTTTTGGAAATCGAAAACCATTGTGGGGATCTGAATCGTGTTCTGGATGAATCGAACGTTACTCGTTTGCTTGTCAATCTACTGACCAATGCAGTTAAGTTCTCACCAGATGGTGCCAAGGTCATTTTGCGGGTTTCTGGAGATGATAAAACGACTCTGTTCGAAGTAATCGATTTTGGACGGGGTATAGCGCCGGAAAAGCTAAGCACCATTTTTGATGCCTACACTCAGACATCGAAAGACGACGCGGTTGGTAATAAGGGTTTTGGACTTGGACTTGCGGTGTGCAAACAAATTGCCGAAGCGCACGGCGGTCGAATTGAAGTTGAAAGCAACATCGACAAGGGAAGTACTTTTCGCGTGTTCTTATGATTTATGCAACTTTGTTGCCGTGGCAAACAACTTCCACTCACAAGCGAACGTCCACAGCGCATCGACTACTTTACCATTGAGAAGAAACATTTGCTTTTCCAGACCAATAGATTTCGTCCAGGAGAGAATAACTCCTGATGCTAATCAGGGGAAATCCTACTATGCGGATTTACCATTCTAATCGAAGCTAGCAGTTACCGTGACCGCAACACCGCTTTTGCACTTCCGTTGCATGGACAGGTCTATTGACCATTTGCGGCGCTGGATAGGCAGTTATTCCAGATAGCGCCGGTTACTGAGATTTCGTCAGACAAGCAAACAGCTGATGAAGCTGCGGAGCTACTTCAGACGCGCTGAAACTGTCGGAGACCGCAAGTGCTAAAGATGTCGGATTCAAGCCTGTCGAGGCAACAGAACTAGCGATGGCCACTGCTGGCTGACGCCGTGTTGCTGACGACTGCCACTCCAGTCAGTGACCAGTACCAACACAAGGCAGAGCGAACGTAAGTAGGACACGTGCGTGGCGTTAACGCCGATCGTTCAATCCAAAACAATATGCAATACAGTTAGAAAAAAATCGTAACTCGGCTCCTGTTTGAGGGTGGTGATAATGGCGTTGGTGTTGGTCAACTAATCTCGCTCTGAGGCCACCGCTTATCGACTGTGGTCCACTTCTTTTGCTTTGCGATGATGGCTCTTCTTGCCCGCATGAGCATTCAAGTTTGATGCAGCCACTTCAATGTGAGACCTAATCGCGGGGGCAACAGGTGGAGACTTCGTCGGGATACCGGCCGTAGCAGTCCGATGGAAAGTCTTCATAACCGCCTCGGCTCTCGCCCGCGCACATGCTTGTCGCCCATCAAAACTGCGGAAAGCAATCATTGCACCATTATCAGTGGCAATGTAATCAAACCCGTAAAAATTAATCGGTCCACAACTCGCAGTCCATTCATTGATGGTAAAGGTCAGTCTATCAAACTCCTGTTTTCTCGAATCTACTCTGGAGATATTCGATAGTAACGCCGGATGTGACCATTCATACCGCGCACTGCCGACTTCATTGCTGGGCGCGTGCTCTTGAGCGACCATAAAAGTGAGTTCATACATTCCCAACACAATGTCTCTTCCGCGCCATTTATCCAATTTTCCGTGTTCTCCTGAAAGCGACAAAAACTTGCTAGTCCAGTCAGGAGGATTAACCTGGTATCCATAGAAATCTTGAACAGGTCCGGGGGTAACGAATTGAGACAGAGGAGAACCAGATCCGAACACATCAATCAATCGTAAAACAGCAGGCTTGCCAGGACTGGCAAAATCAGGCACCATCAATGGTGCAATCACACCAGGAATGGATACCAGGAGACACAATATCGATAAGATCGGTTGCTTTTTACCGAGAAACAACGTCATAACAGCACCGAAAGCAGCTACCGGAGCGACATATACGCTGCCGAAATGCGGCGCGAATCCGGCAGCAAGTGACAGTAGCGCAACTACAATTCCACTACGGTTGTAACCAAGATCGGCTCTGGTAGAATCCAATTCAGGTCCTGTCAGAAGGTTTCTTTGATTTGCACAACGAATCCGAATTGTTTGTTTCAACATCTCATGATCAAGCAACCACCCCGAGAAGAAAAAACACCCTTGCGAAGTCCGGACGTAACTGGATAGTCTCATAGGCCGAATCGAACGCCAATCATAGTCGTAACATGCAAGTGGCGATCGAAGCTTGACACGCTGATCGCTAACATCATAATCAAGGCAGAGAAACATGCACATGAACAAAAATGTCGACACTGATAGTACCGCAAAACCCCAACCGAAATAGGGAATTTCATTAGCAATCCAGGCGAAGATACCCAATGTTATTGGTAGAGCTACAATCGTTTGGCACTGAAGAATACGGTACATCGACTGGCGCAAAGATGGCGTCGTGATGTTCGCTCGTATCTGATCGAATAGCTGCTCTGTCTTGTCTAGCGTGGCAGGGAGTCGGTAAGGCGCACCACGCTTGCACCGCAAAATGAATTGGGTGTGACCATTCGAACAGGCTTGTTTTCCAATTGAATCCATCTCATTCCAAGGCGCAAAAATCTGCTCTGCCAAGGTGTGAAGAGTAACTCCGTCTCGTCGGAGTTCGGCCCGCCAAACAAGACACTTTTGAAAGACTTGAGCTTCGCAGAGAAGGATTCCAACAATTAAAGCAAACAACACAACCGCAATGACGGCAATCCAAGTCAATCCGGCATCATGTGTGGGAATGGTTAAAAATGGAAAGGTGATTCCCAACAACCCAAACACTACGGCAAAAGTCTTGCAACCATTGGCCAACGTGGCAATCTGCGCACGGGGTATCTCAAAAACTCGATTTTCGCTTACCATCAAAACCTATGATACAACCACAGAACAGGTTATTCCAGTATGTACAGGTTCCAGACTAGTATCCTGGTGACGGTGACTTGTCTATACTAGTCATTGATCCTGGTAGACCTTCCATCGTCTCCCAACTGCGCTGTTCCGGTTTCGACAGCATCACTATTGGTGCCACAGACAATGACCATTGAAGTTGAAACAACCTCATTCGGTACACTCAATGAAGGCAGTCATGTTGAGCTGTTCACGTTGAAAAATTCTCGGGGCTTAGTTGTAAACATTACTAATTATGGCGGCATAGTCACAGCGATTCACGCGCCTGATTCCAGCGATGTATCAGCCAACGTTGCTCTCGGTTTTCCAACACTAGATGGATATATCAATAATCATCCGTACTTCGGCGCGATAATAGGGAGATATGCAAATCGAATTGCCGGCGGCTCCTTCGTGCTTTACGGTAAGAGATACAAACTGTTCAAAAACTATGGTGCCAATACTCTGCACGGTGGAAAGCACGGCTTTGACCAACGCGTCTGGAAGGCCACGCCATCAAAAGAATCGAATTTCGCCGCGCTCACATTGACCTACACAAGCAAAGATTTAGATGAAGGATTTCCGGGCAATTTGGACTGCAAGATTGTCTATTCCCTCAATCTTCACAACGAGCTGCGCATAGATTACGAAGCGACAACCGATAAACCAACACCTGTGAATCTGACCAACCACAGCTATTTCAATCTATCGGGCGCCGGAGCAGGAGACATTTTGAACCATGAAGTCCAGATTGCCGCAGACCGATACACACCTGTCGACAAGTCGCTCATTCCGACAGGCGAACTAAAACCTGTCGACAATACCCCTTACGACTTTCGCGTGTCGACTCGTATAGGAGCCAGAATAAATGATACCAGTGGTGGTTATGATCACAATTTTGTTTTAAACAAGCAATATGGTGATTTGCAAATCGCAGCTAAGGTCGCAGACCCTGCCTCTGGACGCATACTCGAAGTGCACACGACTGAGCCTGGTATCCAATTTTACTCCGGAAATTTTCTGGATGGAACCATTCGCGGTAACGGTGGCTCATATAAGAAGCACTATTTGCACTGGAAACACAGCATTTTCCAGATTCAGTCAATCAAGCCAATTTCCCCAGTGCAATTTTGTGCCCTGGAGAAGTCTATACGCAAACAACCATCTACAAGTTCAGCGTGCTGAGGAAATATTGACGAGTATTAGTTTACTAGAAGAAAGCTCTAAAATGCCCATTCTATGGGCGGTTTCCAAAGATTAAATGCCGATTTGAAACTCTCGTAACCTTTGTCCGCTTGAATTGTCCTGGGGGAACGACGGGGGTTCAAATATGAGAGATTACCCAGGGCAGCAGTCCAGGAACAACGACGCACAGCCAGATTGTGACACACCAAGCCTGGTGGTCTCAGCTACGGCCGATCAGGTCAACTCAATCACAGATGATTTAAAGTCATCGGTGTCGACGTCAACGGCTAAGAGCCTGCCTCAGCTCGATATTTTGACAGGCGACTCCACAGATGGTGCTCCCGCTCCGAGCGACCTGGCGACGGTCTCTACCGACGACATTCTTCCAGACATTGGATTCATCGACTTCTCCGTTGATGGCGGAGGGAAGGACGACGAGAAGACGCCTAATTTTACTAAGTCTGACACGAACAGCAGCCAAGATCTCAGCGCCAACCTCAAAGATAATGATTTCATATCTGCCGGCTCACCCGGAGACAATGGTAAGGTCGGTGCCGATGTGACACACACCGACGATAAGACTGGAAAGCAGTCGGTAGACCTTAACCCTGCAAATCCAGCGCCCAATTGCGTTGTTGCGAACTTTGAGCGAACAGGCGAGAGGATTGTTCCACTAGCCCTTGAGCATTATCCAAACAGTACTAGGTGGCTCCTCGCCCAGGGCTTGCCTCAAATTGGCGAGTATTTTGACGCGCTCGACAGCAATGCTGCAGCTCAAGCGCTCTCAGCTCTGCAACAAGATGCAGCTCGAGATCCGAAACTTCAGCAGCAGTTCAGGGTGTTATCTCTACTGGACGCAGAATTGAGAACGCATGAGGCAACCTGGTTCTTACAATTTGGTGGCAAAACGGTGCCAGCTGATACCATCAAACAGCACCTATCCGAGGGAGTGACTGATCTTCTCCGATTGGCGCCTCCCGATTTCGCGCAGAAGATTAAGAGCAAAGCGCCAAAGGATGTTGACGAGTATTTGAAATCGATCGCAGACCCAGTCGCTCGTGAAGCCGCAGAAACCCTTACTAAATACGCGAAGTCCGGAACACTAGCAGATCATCTTCCCGACGCTCTGAGCACTATAGACACAGCACACAAGATCGAGAATCAGGAGTCTCACAAGGCGGCCGCGGATTTCCTTAAAAATCCTTACGATGCACCCGCACGGTCCAGAGCAATAAACACATTGAAGGATGTTGATCGTGCCGGCAAAATAAATTCGCTCTCCGAGGAGGTTCGAGATTTGGAAGCGCTGGATCTCGCTTTGAAATACATCCAGAGCGGCGATTCTAAAGAAGCACAGACGAACGCCATCGAGCTACTCAGGGCAGCTGGAGACGGAAATGAGTTTGCCAAACGAATCCTCGTGAAGATGGCGGGTAAGCATGATTTCAAAGAGATGATCGAAAAAGCTCGCACCGGAGACCGAGACATGCTTGCGAGCATGAAAATGACCTGGAGCCCGGAGGAGGCGCTCGGAGAGTTGCGCGCTAAGGATGGGTACCGCGAGCTAGGAAGAAATCCGACTCCAGAAAAGTTAGAAGAATTACTGAAGCAACTCTCAAAAGACTGCACCACTGCTGGAGTCGATTTAAAACGCTTCTTGGCTGTCGAACAGGCTCTTCGTGAGCTCGAAGCTCCTGAAACTTCAACAAAAGCACTTAAGCACCTACAATGCGAGGCACTTGAGGATAACCCACACGCGCGCGCAGCGCTTTCCATCATCCTTTCGGAGGATCGAAACCTGGTTGGTAGGGACAAGATGTACGTACCAGACCTCGCAGATCATACCGTTCAACAACGCAATGAAATCAAAAAACAAGCTGTCGAAACATTATCTACTCTGCTTGAGAAGGGCGAGTCGCTCTCAGAGAGTGAATTCACGGCGATAGCTACAGCACTGTCTTCCAGAGATCTCTATGCTACTGGTGGGAAAGCCTTGCGCGAGTCAATCGAATCAACTGTTGATCGGGCATGCAATCAACCCAGCAACCAATTAGATCCAGCATCTGTTTTCAAATACGCAAGACAAACTGAATCAGCGTTGTCTGGAATATCTAGAGCCATAACTACAGGTGGTGCCAATCACAAGGCAACAGGGGAACTTTATCTCCGCGCCGCAGGGAGCGTTAATAACAAATTCTCGATACATGATGGACAAACAGCAGGACGCGAATTTGGAAAGCAGATCGATGTGCTTTGTAGCAGCCGAAATAACTCCGATGCAACAATCACAATTCTTGCGGGACTCACCAGAGGAGTCGGAGAGCAGAATACTTCCGATAACGCAAATCCAGAGCACAAACGCATCCATCCGGACTCGAAAATAAAATCACTTGATCATGGGACCCTGTCTTACAAAGCATCAGAGGCATTAATTAAAGCCGCTTCGCAAGATCCCAAAATTCGCGATGCCGTAATGGCGACGCTATCTACTAATACCGCCGGTAAAGACTCATCAACTCTTGACGAGAAAACCTTAGCGGCTACCGCCGTTCTGAACATCAACGACATTCCAGACTATGTTCATAAGTCACTGCAAAGAAGCGTTTTGACAGAGAAAACAGATCCGATGGGAGCAGTCGATGCCATGCTCAAGCTTGGCAAGGCTGTATCGGATCAGGATGCAGATCGAGTGGTGCAAATTCTGCTCGAAACTGGTCACAAGGATCCACAGAAGGCGGCTGAGCAACTGCTGAGAATGGCAGATACGACAGAATCTACTTATGTGAAGTCAGTCGCGGTGCTGGCCCTCGGCGCCAAGAACTGGCAAGGGGCGAACCTAGAAGTTAAAGGCTCCGAGGAATTTATGCGACTTCTGCGGATTAAAGAAGCCAACAAAGACAATCCGACGATCGAACTAGCTATTGCGAAGTTGACTCACGGTGCAGGACAGCCGCTATCTATAGCGGCAACGTTAAAAGAAAAGGGCTGCCAACTCGACGATCAAGCTCTCCATGCCCTGGTGGATAAAGCCAGTCAGAAATACTCAACAGAGCAGATGCAGCAAATCATTCATCAGATGGTCATGTACAATGCACTTCCCGAGACCCTGCGCTCGGAGTTTAGCGGTTCTCACGAAAAGCTCGACGAGGGACAGACAATATCTCTCGGAGGACGGCACATCGATGCGACAACTGTCAATTCCTCGGAACATTTGCGAGTCCTTTTGCTCGGCGGCAAAGATTTGCAATTGGCCGAATCCGTCCCAGTACTAAAAGCGGTGCGCGATTTAAGCGCAGACGCCGTCAATAAATTACCACTAGATTTCGCTGCGAAATTGCGAGGTGGCAAGGTCGCTTCTGGAGAGGCAATTCCGGCGAGCGTTCTTGCAAATTGCGGTGTTTCACAGGAAGAGCTCTCCCATCTCAAAGCAGAACACCGACAGTTACTCGAGGGCGTAATCGTGTTCGCTCCGGTGTCGCAATCGGTACAAGATCTAGCCAACAAGACAATTCCGGCGAGTGAGTTCAATCTGCTGACAGACGCCGTTAGGGCCAAACTCAATGATGGGAAAACCGATCTGCTGCAAAATGGTGCCTCAATGTCTTTATCAGGAAAGACATTGGACGCAGATACCGTCAATCTCCTGACGCCAAAGTTGCGTCAGTATCTGACTGGCTCGCAAGCACCACTTCAGCAAGGACGGGTGCTTCTAGACCTGAGCACCATCAAGATTAATGCAAAGCAGTTTAACGATTTGACACCAGGTCAGAGAAAAGGTCTCACCAGCACCTCACAAGGAATCGATTCACTCTCGTTGCTAGGCCAGATGGCCAATCATACACTGGACGCAAAGGACTCCCGTATTGCTTTCCTCGCTTCGCCGGATTTCGAGAAAAAGATAGTCGCAGCCCGAGATGTCGCAGTCAAGAAGAAAGAATCACTGGAGCTCGATCTCGGAAATCTCGTCTCCAGCAAAAACAAAAAACTCTCTGAACTTGCCCGACATACTACCGACGGAATGAGCACCTGGGAGTCGATTACAAGTATCGGCCACGACCTCGAAAAGTCAGTTTGGAAAGGCTTGCCAACTGTCCTCACAGACGATTCCCAGTTCGAAAAGACCCAGCGCGATCTGGTTAAAGCAATTGGTTTTACAGAGACTGCGCTTTCTTCAGATGTCCTGGACATGCAAAGAACAGTGGCTCGCCTTAAAGGACTCGACATTGCGACAAAGGCATTCGAGTACTCGACGGCCAATGCTAAGGGTGATCGCAATCAAGCGGACGAGTGTGCACTTAATACCGCCCTGCACTACGGTCTGGGCGGTATCAACAACTCGTCTGAAATGAAGACCGGACTTCTTGCTACCGGTGAAGGAATCAACGCCGGCGTTTTTTCGAGGAGGGGTCTACCCGGTGAAAAAGCATTCGAGACGTTGCTCCAAAAAGACTACTCAATCGATCCAACCGGAAGCGCGGCAACAGTCGATGCCCTTGATTTGCTCTCCGCACTTCGACCGACAGAACACCTATCCAAGCGTAACGACACATCTGTGATGCGAAACGTAGCACTTCAACATATCGATTCGACGCCTGCTTTTGTAAAACTAAGTGACTTGAACCAACGAGTATTCGCCGATCTTTCCGTCCTTCAAAAAGAAATCGAAGCTGGTGTCAACGGCGATAAATGTGAGGATTTTTTCAAAGACACGCAACAACGCGCGGCTCGAATCAAAGAAGCACTGAAAACTCTCGATCAAAAGGACTTCGACCAGTTACGCGAGTTAAGAGACTCAATTCAAGATCGCTTGGGAGTAAAACAAGATCAGCCTGACTCAATCACAGATGCAGAGTCGCGAAAAGCTCTGAAGGACAGAGCCACAGCAATCAATTCGATTCTCGAAAATCTGGATCGGGAGCAGCAGCATCTCACCCAGCACCTCGCCCCCATAGATTCCAGCGGCATTAAGGACGGTGCCTTCGGAGAAATCCCAGAGGTATTTTCCGGCTACATCAGTGACAATGTTTGAATCTCGCAAGGAGCCGTCAGCGTTTACCTTCCTCTCACCCCTCAGATGATCGCCAATCTCAGATCCGTGACTTCTCATTCCGAGACCATGCTGTGCTTCAAGAGCTGCCTGGCTGCCGATCATGCCACCTGCAGACAACGCGGCCGCTGTCGCGACTAGAGGTAATGCCGTGCCACCGGATGCCACCACGACCGCTGTTGCTAATGCAACTGCAGCGCATGCACCGCCTATAGAGGCAGCCATCACCACGCCGTCGTGTTTAACCCAATCAGCCCAATCATTTACCTTCCACTCCGGCTTGGCCAACTCTGACAAGACGCGATCGAGTCTACCTCTGCCGTTGCCGTCTCGTTCGGACTGATTGATTTGTCGCAACTCGGCCAGTTTGCTCTCTTTGAGTCGCTGATCGGCGTGAAATTGCTCTGCCGAGATAGGACGCTCTGCTCGCTGTTGCAGACTCGCAATATCCTTCTGCAACTGCAATTTGTGTTCCGAATCCACTTTATAGCGAGGCAACCATTCGTAAATCGAGCGCTGATCACCGCTGGAATCAGCCTCGGCAAAGCGGAAGAACAGGCGGTGGTCGAAGCGGTAAAACGTAGCGTGGCAGAAAAATTCCTCACTACAGCTGGGCAGACTTTCAGCGAGCATCTCACCAGTATGAGTCTGTTTTCTATAGCATCCGAATCTACAAAAGCTGTCGCGAAGGTAGCAATTGAGAATGCAGGTGTAAGGCTTAGCACGGAGCAGGAAAAAGCACTTGATTTAGCAATCGTCATCGGCCTTGGCGGGCTACTTGCAGCAGCGCGCCCAATGAAGAAAGAGTTCTCCACGCTCGAGCTTAAGCACTCTGAGCTAAAGCAAATGGGTGGCATTGATTCCATCGCGCGAGAGCTGGAGCTAAAGGGTCTGATTGTAACTCGAACCCCGCAAGGTAACCTTTCGGCTACACATCCTGACGGAAGGATTTTAGAGATTCGTGCGATTCCAGATTCAAATAAGCTGCTTCCGGCCGCAGAAAAATCGCAAGCACCGAAGCTACATTCCCCGAGAATCTTGGAGCATATCCAGGCAAATCCAGCAGCGCAAAGTGACTCCGTCGACAGGTCAATCTTTGAAGGTCCAAGGACGATGCCTTTCCCTCCTGATCCGATCAAAACGAATGATTTCATTTTGAAATCGTTTGGCCGATCAGACCTCGCAAAACTAGTACAGTTGCGAGACACCGTGAAGTCCGGCGAGCAAAGCCTCCTCCGCGACGATATCCCAGAATCTACAAGAAGGGAAATAAGAGAGACTGTTCGTATAGCAAACACGAGATTGTCCATGCTTCCTCTCGACGGGCCAACCGAAGCGATTGTCTCGAAGCTCGAAAAGCAATATCGACCAGTGCTGGATGCTATCCGAGATTTTGCAGCACTCAAGGCAGATGTGGATTCGCGGGAAGCAATCTTAGAGAAGATAAAAAAGACCAAAGATCCGTCAGAGACAGAGCTACTTCGAGAAGTAGCAGATCAGAAAGAAATTGACCTTCAAAGAAAGTTTATGGAGACTGAAATAAAGCTCCTACGTGCCGCCAATGACGTAGAAAAGTCGGAGCAATTTCAGGTTCTTAAACTTGCATACGCAGAAGTTACAAATACACTTTCGCCTGGCACATACAAATTTCGCGGTATCGAGCCTGGATCCGAACATCTCGACGGAATGACCATAATCATTGATGATGTTCCGGTTTCACAGAACTTTGTGTCCGACACTGTAGCATCGCTTAGTGAATTAGGTTATAGACCCAACCAACTAAAGTTAAGACAATTTGATTCAAGCGCCTATGGTCACTTCGATCCCCCGATCTGCGAAATAATGATAAGCGCTGATGGCGGGGATTTCCGAGTTGTCGCTCATGAGAGTGGACATCTTTACTCGCATCAATTCGTCAATAAATTGCCAGCAGAAACGCAAAATGTCTTGCGTGACTCGCACCGAAAAGCTATTGCCGGTGCAGGAGATCGGATGGCTGATGTTACCCTGGGTGCCACCCGCGATACAACCAATCCGTTAGTCAAACAAAGCATGGCACAAGATTTGGTGGTTCAGGCGTTAGCCGACCCGAAATCGGTAAGAGCTGCTAGTGATGAGCACGGACAGCGCTCTCGCTATTTCATCTGCGAATCCGAAGTCTTCGCAGAGATGTCGGCCTTCCACGCTGAAAAACAGCGGCTTGTTGCGAATGGCGAGAATCCGAGTTACCGTCAGCTGGTCGATCGATTACGTGCCTGCAGTGCGGATAGAGCTCGTATCCTCGATACACCAGAGTTCGAGCAGCACTACAATCTTCTAGAAAAATTGGTTTTCGATCCGAGAGTTGAAGCGCAAAAGGCGTTCAAAACGCATCAAGACAAATATGGTGTCCAAGAAACGAATGCTCTGCAGAAAGGATTGCAAAACTGCCCTACCTTCTGCGACGAATTAGAGCTCGTAGAGGCTGCTACGGGCAAAGCGTGGGAACGCCTCAGAGGCACAATTGTCGACCAGCTATTTGCAAAAGCCCAGAAGCTCAATCTCGGCTCCATGGACACAGGAAAATTCGATCCTGCCACGAAGGCGAGGTACGACGAATATTGCCAACTGAAAGACACAAGTTATGACCCGGCTCAAGACAAAAGTCTGTCCAACGAAGCACGTGCTCGGTTAGTAGATCTGCTCGACACGGTCCGAGACATCCAAGAAATTGCCGCCGACAAAATCGAACGACGCTTCGATCAAATTTGCAAAAAGAACGAATTAAAGCTACCGAGCCCACCTGATCCAAAAGGTCTCGAGATTGAACTGAGCATACGGAACACTTCGACACAAGCCCCGGCAATCGACCTGAAAGAGGGACCTAGATCGCGCGACCAGATAGAAAAGAAAACGCGAAACACTGACGATAATCGCCTCCACGAAAGACAACTTCGTTTAGCAGATCAGGAGGAAATATTGAGAAGAACATTGGACAGCGACTTTACCGATGAAGAGCAGGTTGTAATCAAAGTACTGCGTGCCGGCGGCAAAATCAAAGATTTAGCTGTAATGCTCCTGATGACTAGAGAACAAAACGACTTCAGCGCAAAGGAAATCGAAACCGTTGCAGATCAGATCAGAAAGATAAAGCTGAAGGCACGTGCGGCAGGAATTCTCGACTAATGTCGCGGCGGCCGCACATCAAGGTGTCGGCTGACAACCACACTTCCCTCGATCTGGTGTAACTGACAGACACCTCACCAATCAAGCCACACCGTCTGTACTAGATTAAGAGATTCAGTTGAAAAACGCCTGGGGACCACTAAATGTGGAAAATCGTTAATACACAAAAGTGTAGCTATCTTACTAGTTCCGAACGACCTTTGGTCGAATCATTCGAGGCTCAATTCAGGCAATACCAGTTACTATGTCCGATCTGACCAAAGCCGAGAAATACCCTGTCATCGAGCCGACGACGATGGCTACTGCGGAAGACGCAAGCTTTGTCTATCGGTCAGCATTCATCGCAGGGACCATAATCTGGTTGATTGTTTCAAGCATGGCGGACGTTGCAGCATGGTGGCAAATTGCTGCAGTGTTCGCCTTGGGAGTTCTTCAGTTGATACTGATTGTAGGTAAACACACCGGTCGAACAACACTCGAACTCAAAGCGAAGGGACTGAGTATCAATATCGATAACATTACGCCCTCCCCTGTTGTACCCTGGGATTGGCTCGCCAGAGTCGAAATCAGGCAACGAAAGATCAGCATCATCCCCAATTATGTCTACTTCGAGTTCAAAGACAAATCACATGTTTTAATTCTGTGGGAAGATGTCCGCGATACCATCGATTCAACTACCCTCATCTCGTGCGTTCGCACATGGGCACCACATGCCACAGTCAAAGGAGATGTGAAGTTGACCAAGTCGGAATCAATTGCTACCTACACAGAACTCTGGCTCAAAGACATGAGCCTAACGAAATCGGAGCGGCGGCTTAGACAAGATCAAACAATTGCGGAAGGAACAGTTCTGAGCGACAGTTATACTGTCGAACGAATCTTGAGCGGAGGTGGGCAAGGCACAGCCTATCTGGCCTCGGTATTACCGCAAACAGGACTTCCAGATATGCCCTCGCAGGTCGTGCTCAAAGAATTTATCCTTCCTGCAAATGATCGCGGACTGAAAAAAGCAACGGACAATCTCATCAAGGAAGTCTCGATTTTAAGACGCATTTCGCATCCCATGATCATTAGATTGTACGATTTCTTCATCGAAGACATGCGTGGCTATTTTGTAATCGAATACATTGATGGCGATACACTGCGCCAGCTTGTTGCGAGGAGCGGTCCCATCAATGAAGCCATAGCAGCAAAAATTGGCGCCTCGCTGTGTGAGACTCTTTCGTACATGCACCAGCTGGCCCCACCTATCATTCACGGTGACGTAACTCCGGACAACATCATGATTGACAAGTCTGGTAGCGTAAGACTAATGGACTTCGATGCGTCGCAAGAGTTAACCCGCAACAAGACCAACACGGTTGTCGGCAAACATTCCTATATGTCGCCCGAACAGTTTAAAGGTGAGCTAGGAGAGTCCAGCGATTTATACGCGCTGGGGTGCACGCTTCACTTTATGCTCACGGGATTAGACCCAGAACCAATAACAGAATCTCGTCCTTCGCACCATTCCAAATCGGTCAGCAAGGCGATGGATAGCATTATTTCGACAGCGACAAAATTCAATCGGACAGAAAGATATTCCAACCTCGGCAAGATGAGGGCACAACTTGAACGCCTCCAATAAAGCCGAAGCACCACAGCTCCCAGCAGTACCCTCCAACCACAGCGGTGTCTTCCGTATCGCTCACAATACGCCGGTTTACGGCGCCCACCTGGTGACGTTGAAGATATTTTGGCCAGTAGTTCTAGTCGCGACATATTTTATATGCACGAACTTGCCGCATCTGTCTCCATTTCGCACGGTCGCATGCGTCGTCGCCTTGCTCTATGTCGCAGGCTACCTTTTCTTGATGTCATGCTTGATCAGAAAGGACTTTATACTTCGCCAAAGCGATATAACTCTTCCCGCTATCTATTGGGGTGCCAGCAAACTCAGATGGAGTTGGTCGCAACTCAATAAAGTAACCTTCTCTCGAAGCTCTGCGAGTATGCCTGTTGCAGATCAGCTCGTGCTCACATTCCTGGACTCGGACTTCAAAGGGCAACTTGTAAATATACACATTAAACTCAAAAACATCGATCAGCTTGATCTGAAAAAACTAATCTACGCGATAGTCACGAATGCTTCGCATGCGGAGATCGAACCGTCACTAGATAAAGTGGCACTCGAATTTTCCACCGTATCCGGTATCAAGCAACTCAACTTTCACAGCTTTACCAATCTTTGGGATGAAGAGTTTTCAACACGGTATTCACCCACTCTATTCGTCCCGCTGGCACCAGAAGCCGAGCTGCGCGGCGGAGCGATAAAAGTGACAGAACTTGTCGCATGTGGTGGCTCGGCAGCGATTTATTCCGCGACAGCAACAAACGGCGAACAAATTATCGTTAAGGAAGCCGTTATCCCCAAGAACTCATCAGAATCGCTGAAAGCTAAGGCAATCGAACTGTTTAACCGCGAGGCTCTCTTTCTTAGCAAATTGAATCATCCGAACATTGCGAAAGTGCTAGATCACTTCGTTGAGAACGACCACCACTATGAAGTGATTGAATTCATAGATGGTCTTGATTTGCGCCGTTTCGTGAAAGAACGAGGGCCGCAACCCGAGGATTTCGTACTTAACTGGGCCCAGCAAATTTGCGAAATTCTTGTATATCTGCACTCCCAAGATCCACCCGTAATTCACCGAGACCTTACTCCCGACAATCTAGTCTTGAGAGTGGACGGTCAGCTAGTTTTAATTGACTTCGGCGCGGCCAATGCCTTCGTAGGCACAGCCACAGGAACAATGGTCGGGAAGCAATCATATATGCCACCAGAGCAACTTCGAGGAAAGTCGGTACCTCAAAGCGACATTTATGCTCTAGGTTGCACTTGCCACTTTCTACTTACCGGTCGAGACCCTGTTCCTCTCGAAGTCTCGCAGGTCGACAAAAGTTCTAAACTCAGCTTGAACCTAAATCCCTTTCTCGCAAAATGCACCGCCATCGATGTCAGCGATCGATTCGTTTCGTCTCGCGAGCTGCTTACTGAAATTCGCCGAATCCGCCAACAACGACAAGTCAAAGCGAGATAGAATCCTTCATGGTATCAAGAAGAAATCATTTGCGAATGACTTCTTCGAACTTCAAGGGATCATGTTGGTACTTAATATGGTGGCTAGTGACAACGGGTCGATAGCTTTATCCTTCGTCCATGTACATCTAAAATAATTAGTCTCTCGTGTTAGTATATTTACGATTACTTTCATGAAGATCTCTAAATGCGCAATCAACGAGTCACCAGCCTCCCGACAATAATCCTATCACTGACTATAAATCTCTGGTCATGCGTGCCCGCGTCCTTCGCCGCCGAGCCTGCTGGCACAGCGACGGATGCTCCGGTTACGTCAACGGTTGCGGCGGATCGATCTCTCACGTCCAAGGAGTACATACAACTTGGAATGCCAGCGCACGACCGGGAGTGGAGCGCGACCGATATGGTGACAGCAAGCAAGAAGCTTGCTGAAATCGCAGAAGATAGCTACGAAAAGCTGCCTCGGTATCAAAGCAAACAATCTGGTGAGTTTTTTAAACGAATAACATCACCGGAAAATCTCAACATGTTGAAGAGCCGGACACTGCCGTTAGATGCGCGGCTCGGCCAGGCGCTCAATTTCATGAATGGTGGCGGTGAAACACTTAAAGTCTATCTGTTTGGTTTTATCAATAATAAAATCGGTGCTGATGAAATCATTGAGTTGATGGGTTTGCAACTGCGAACGGTAGTTGTGTTACTGGAGCTTGTAGATGAGCTCACTGTCACCATCAAGAAAGATGATCCGACGTATGAAACTAGAATGCAGGGTTTAGATCGGATGAAGTCTGGTCTTGCGACCGTGGTAGCGGGGACAGTTCAATCACTCTCGGAGCGGCAAAGCTATAAAACAAGCGAACTTGTAAGACTTGTTGACTACATGAAAGAGACATTCCCAACCATTGTCACGCGTTTGGCCCCTGGAGTTCAGCAAGAAACGCTGGTTAAACTGGAAAGCCTGAAAAACGATCCTGCCATGAAGGATTTACAACCGGGGCTGACGGAGCTCTATACAAGGGTGAATGCGGCGTTGACTAGAGCTGGATCTTGACCATACATTTTTTGTTTCTGAACGAAACCATATGAAGTTGAAATCAGTCGAAACAACTCCAAACCCAAATAGCATGAAGCTCAACCTTGACCAACAGCTCGGCTCCGCTGTAACGCTAACAAAAGAGAATTGCGCTGATGCTGCGAATTGGCAGAAGGAGTTACTGCAGATAAACGGCTTGCAGAGCCTGTTTTTATGCGCGGACTTCATAACCCTAAATAAGGATCCACGCGCAGATTGGAAACCAATTTTGGAGAGTGCGACAGCAATAGTAATAGGACAAGAAATCGTTGCGACCCCTTCCATAGACCAACAGCGAAAAGACGCAGAATCCGAAGGTCAGGTGCACGTGCTGGTGCAAACATTTCGGGGTGTGCCGATTCAAATCAAAGTAACCGATTCGGAAGGCGAAAGCCGTGTCGCTCTTGGTGCGCGCTTTACCGAGGCTGCAATGCACATACAAGACGAGACTGGACTGGACTTCCTTGCAGAGCGATACTGGGCAGATCACGGCAGACGGTACGGACAACGCGAAGAGGTAGCCGACGAGCTCAAAGAGGAATTCGAAGGGATGTTTGATCAGGCGGCGCTGGCAGCTGTGGTGGCACAAGCGCTCGGACAGAAGCCTTCACGTGAGCTGACTGTCGAGGTTGCCGGTGAATGGTTGAGTGAGTCAGACTGGAGTCGTAGACTGGCGGCGGTGACTGAGCTGAGTCGGTTGCAGGGTAGTTTTGATTTGCTGCAACGAGCATTATCCGATGCGCATCCGCAAGTTCGCAGACTTTCAGCAGCGGCGCTGGGAGCGAGCGGCGAGTCACGCGCGGTTCAACCCCTCTGCCACGCGATGCTAGAAGATTCGTCCGTCGGAGTGAGGCGCACCGCGGGGGATGCGCTCTCAGACATTGGCGACTTTGCTGCTCATTCTGCAATGTGCCAAGCTTTGTCGGATGCTAACAAACTCGTTCGTTGGAGGGCGGCTCGATTTCTCTTCGATATGGGCGACGAAACCGCCCTCCCATTCTTGGAGACCGCATTGATTGATGAGGCCTTTGAAGTGCGCCTTGAAGCCGAAGCCGCGATTGCAAGAATTCGTGGTGGTGCTGAAGGTCTCGCGCCAATGTGGAAACAAATCTCAAATCGATAAAGGTGCTTGCTGTTATGACAGAAAACGATGAACAGTTGATTCCAGTCTTTTCGCCTTCTCTGGCGTTGCTACTAGCTCAGGCAGAGGAGGTCAAAGGAAAGCCATTGACAGAAGACGAGGTCATCAGCGTTCGCGATAATGCGGTCTGTATGATGGTGGCACCCGAAGCGGCTGCCGGTATGGATGAGAGCAGGGGGTACTGCGATGTAGAGCCAGAGAACTGCTGGGCAGACTGGCATCGCCTGCGCGTAGAAGTAACCGGGGATGGTTGTTTACCGAAAATAATACTATGCCTGGTTGGCGATGAGGAGTTCGAAAGGCGAGCCACCTTCATCCTTCAAGAAGCGAATATCGAGTTTGAGGTTCAAGAGCATGATGAGCGCATGGTCACAGCTTTTGCAGTTAGCGACTATGGTGTGTTTTCGTCTCTGGACGACGATGACCTTCAACGAATCGATGAGCACACTCGAGTAATTTATGTTCTGAGCAGAAATTTTCCATCAGCGCAGGGTCCAGTAGCAAGTCATGTTTTTCTTCAGATTGGTAGGCGGTTGATTGAGGAAGCAGGAGCTGTTGCAATTAAATGCGAGAGTTCTGGTATCGCGCATTCGGGACAGCGTTGGATTGATCTCTGCGAGAAATCAGGAGATGAACCAGCGGATACACCGGAGTTCTGGGAATCACTTTTTCGAACCTACGTAAAGTTTCCAATTAGTTCAGAAACAGATTTGTATTCATGCGGAATGCATTTGCTCGGTTATCCAGACATGATTATCTCACGCTCGATCCTGGAGAAGATTGCCACCGAGGATCTGCCCGACGAAAATGCCGCTGTAATGCTATTTTTCGTGTTCAGCCTGTACCTCATGATTGAGTGCACGATCGGCGGTTTCAAATCTGGTGATACTTTTCGCCCAAACGAAGATTGGCAGCGACTTCGTGTACGATGGGAAGAGTGCACTACTTACGAACCGGATAATTTCTTCTACAATCCATATGGGCGATGGCGGTTTGCGGAACTAGCCTGACGAGATTGCGAGCTGACTGAGGCTCCGCAATCTTAACGGCCTCAGCGCAGGCTGGTTGATTGCTGTCCGGCTCTCTCTTGAGCGACACTCGGAATTCCACGAATCTGACCGGATTTTGATATCTTACCCAAAGCGTGCTTACGAACTTTTGAACACTCTCCAGGCGCTGGTTGAGGCTTTCGACCTTACTAGCTGTTTCGATTGTCATGGAGTCCTCGACATGGCGACACGGCATGAATGTTTTACCCCTTAATCGCAGTCGATTATCGACGGGTCCTCACTCCGATTTATCCGTTGACTTATTCTGCTCAATAATGAAAATATTTTTTCAGTTGCAATTCAAGCTGCATTTCAGTCGCTATTGCCACGGCCGTGTTCTGCCTGACTTGCATAAGGTTGGGAGTCTTTCGACGCGTTCGCGTCATCCTCAGGCACAGATTCTCTAGAAGCTTTGTCGCCGTCTTCACGCACTGATTCTTTCGAAGCCTTCTCGTCGTCCTCAGACACAGAGTCTTTCGTTGATCGCAATGACTGCGCTGGGTTGTTTTTTTCGAACTTTCTTTGGCTTTTTAGACATAAATAGGACTCGAACTTGGTTTATCCATATCATATGCGAAACGATAAGCGGCGCAGCACAAAGGAATCGCTGCTAACACTCTATTCATTGCTGTAGTCGTTGCCGAAATCAGAACCATGCATTTTCATGGTATCGTCAATGGTGCAATTTTTCCCCACCGGAACAGTAATTTGTCTAATAGATATTGGTAGCGTCATTGAGCGCCACGCCCTCGGAAATAAGTTACAGTTACAGCTCCTGCTCCCGGACACAAGCCAAGAGACTATATTAATTCACCTAACACCCGGTTTGAACAAGATCTAGGAGTGCTGAGCTGCTACAGTAGGTCAAGCGCATTAGTCGAATGCCTCGGGGGTTTTATGAGTATCGAGTACCTTGTTCATTTTGAATGTCCCGTGAGGGATGAGTTTCCCAACGAGAATTTCATCCGCCAAATCAAGAATCGCGGACATGCGCATGCCATCATCGAAATCGCAAAGGAAGATGGCAACCCACTTCCGCCATCAGAGCTCACGATTAGTCGCGTCCTCTACACTCCGGGTGGACAGACACAATCACAAGAGGTCTCGGTGCAGACACTGCTCGACGAGTCCGAACATCTTTTCTCGCTCAAAGATCACTGCACGGAGTGCCCAGTAAATCTTCTGAAGCAACCATTTAGTTGTTACGGAACAATCGCGTACCCAATACTCAAGTCAACTGAAGAGTGGCTTCTGTCGAGGCTACCGAAAGAAGAAAGCTCCGCAGCACTCAACATGATGCTTCGATATATCGAAGATTTCGAAATTGACGGTGGACCCGTGAATGAAATGAGAGGCGACCCGACATTCTTCGAAAGCAGCGAGCCGCCGAAGAGAATCTGGTCCGCGACCGGTGCCTCGATTAGCTCATCTCAGCTATTGCAAATGCTTTTCTGCGTTGGTCCAATTGAACCGCCGCATGCCAAAGCTGTTTTGTTCTATCTGAATTTCATTTCTCATACAACTGATATGGACTCGTTCCTCGAGATTATTCAATCCAGTGGTGCTCAGAATGTTGAGTTCAGCAACTTTGACTACCAGGATGCAAATCTTCAGGTTTGCGACTTCAATGATTTCTTTCTTGCCATGGTCGCATCGATATCAATCGATTCGCTACTACTACTCGACTTCTAGCGATGTTTTCTTCAACCAGCAAAATGGCTTTAGTCTCCTAGTTACTTCGCCGCATCCTGCGGCGGCGCTCCCATCACCATTATCAAGCGATACACCCAATCGCAACGAACGTGCGACTGACTGACCCGCAGTCGCACATTGCATCCCTACCTGAAGGACGAGGCTCTAGTGCATTTGGTAAGATGTTGCCGTAGATGGAATCACAGTTGTCAGAGAATAACCAACGATGAGCACGCTTGCCGATAGTTTACTTATTGTCGGTGGCAGCACTGATCGTATTGCCTCACCGAGAAATCTTACCCTGACATCTCTCATTAACTCATCCAAGATCTTACCGTGACATCAGGTGTTCGTATTGCCTCACCGAGAAATCTTACCCTGACATCTCTCATTAACTCATCCAAGATCTTACCATGACATCA
>JAIERK010000073.1 GCA_019746975.1 Candidatus Obscuribacterales bacterium | reverse complement strand
CGGCCCTGGCGGTCCTCGCGGTCCTGGCGGCCCTGGTGGTCCTGGTGGTCCTTCCGGCCCTGGCGGTCCTGGTGGTCCTTCCGGTCCTGGCGGTCCTTCCGGCCCTGGCGGTCCTGGTGGTCCTACCGGCCCTGGCGGCCCGAGCGGTCCTGGTGGACCGAGCGGCCCTGGCGGTCCTGGTGGTCCTTCCGGTCCTGCTGGTCCTTCCGGTCCTTCCGGCCCTGGTGGTCCTGGTGGTCCCGGTGGTCCTCTCGGTCCTGGCGGTCCTGGTGGCCCTAGCGGACCTGGTGGTCCACAAGGTCCTGGTGGTCCTACAGGTCCAAGCGGTCCTGGAGCAGACGGCTAACCAACCGACTAACCAACACCCAGACGAGACGCAAAAGAAGCAACAAAATAAGGCTCCCCGAGATGATTTCGGGGAGACCTTTTTTTGGAGCGTTATTCGCAGTAATCGCTATGCAACTACGACAATGATCGAGATAAGACTGATAAACACTCGTGTTAGGAGGTTTTGGCATGGTGGGTAATATGTATTCAGCAAGTGATAAACTGGGAGTGGACAGCGTTTTGCCGAAAGGGCAATCTCAAGTGGACGAGCAACAAATGTCGCTAGAGCAGGCGGATAGCTTCGTTTCGACGAGGACATTGCCGACTGGCTTCTGGAAGATATTGGTCTCCTGTTTTATAGTCGTCTACTTCGGCTCTGTCATTGGATGGCTAAGCGATGGCTGGCCGTACAAAGAACAGCTTGCTGTCTACTTCAAAGACATCAACATTCTCGATGGCGCAACCCAGCACTGGAGCTTGTTCAGCCCTCAAGTTCGGCATCAGGTCTATCACGAGTCGATGACGATTACATTCAAGGATGGCTCGATCAAGTACTACGAATTTCCTCGGATGGAAAAGCTCGGCGAGAAAGAAAAGTTCGTCCATGAAAAACTTAGAAAAGTGTTTGGCGACTGTATTCCGTGGGAGGGTTACAGACACTTCTTGCCCGACATCACAAGTTACCTGGCCGGAGCCAATCAAGACACCAACAATCAACCAACTCTCATAAGCATGATCTTCAATTGGGCCGAGAATCCGCCACCCGACCCAGCCCACTGGAACTATCGAAACAATCTTCCAGCTCATTCCAATAAGCAGATCACCTTCACCTATGCGGTTCGAGATGCTGACGTTTCGTCAAGAACAGGTGGAGCTCTCCAAAACAACCCCAAAGTATTAGACGAAAAATAGTACGATGGCACCCACCGATACCCCAAGCGAACAGCCGAGAACCACTGCCCCTCCTCCGGAGCTCGGGCCAAAAGATCGACTCCAAAGGTGGTGGCAATCATTTTGGTTCGATCCGACATCTCCCACGCCGATGGGGCTGTTTCGAATACTTGTAGGTGTGATTGCGCTGCAATGCCTACTTGTCCACTTGCTTGCAGATTGGCACTTGTATTTCGGCGATCGATCGCTGATTCCAATCGAGTCAATGATTGGAAACTACTGGCGAAATGATCCGTACTTCGATCTAATGCTGCTTTTGCCACCAGGAGAGATCTGGCGCTGGTATTTCTTCTGGTTTTCCGTGATTGTGACGGTGATGATGACGGTAGGTCTGTTCACCAGATTCAGTTCTATCATGGCTGTCCTATGCATGATCTCGCTGCAGTCTCACTTCCTAATAAATCAAAATTCCGGCGACAATTTTCTTCGCATCGCGATGGTATTTGTTGCTCTCTCGCATGCCGGCGATGCGTTCTCAATCGACAACCTTTTGAAGTCGATGAGACAGGACTGGCGAAAAGTAGGATTTCGACCACCTTTGTCTGCGCCCTGGGCACAACGAATGATCCAGATGCAGCTTAGTATCGCCTACTTCCATACCTGGTGGTGCAAAATTCAGGGCGCAGAATGGAATGATGGAACGGCTGTCTACTATGCCAGTCGCTACGACGACATCATGCGGTTTCCGCTGCCATTTTTGTTAGACGACATCTACATAATCAAGATTTTGACCTGGGGAACACTCTTTGTTGAATTGGCCTTATGCACTCTTATTTGGTGGCGAGTAACGCGATACTATGTGCTGCTGCTTGGGCTCTCTCTACACATGGGTATCGAGTACACAATGAATTTGCCAATGTTCGAATGGCTGTTCATGATTAGTTTCGTTCTCTTTATCTATCCTGAAGATCTGACGCGCTCATGGAATCTCGCTAAAGGTTTTATTCATAGCAAGCTACTCAAACCGTACGACCTTGTCTTTGACGGCGATTGCATAATTTGCGTGCGCACGGTTGGACTAATTCACCGAATGGACATCTTCTCCCTCGTCACTCTCCATAACGTGCACGAGCTCGAATACGTGGAGTGGAAGAGCGAAGTCGATCTGAATCGAGCTCCATCTGAAATTCTCTTACGCGAAAAGCCTGGTGTTTGGGTTGGCGGTTTCCGCGCCTTCCGAGCGATTGCATGGCGACTGCCGTGGCTCACTCCGATTGCTCCATTACTCTATCTGCCAGGGATAGCTCAGATCGGAGACGCCGTCTACAAGCTGGTTGCTGCCAATAGATACACAATCCTCGGCGGCAAATGCGACCATAAATCCTGTACGATGGTTGCGAGCTAGGAGGACTTATGGCGAAATACGCAACGCTCGTTATCGTACTCGTGCTCTACTTCTGGGTGATCTTCTCGACGATGCCTTATCGCCGGGAAGTAATAACTACACAAGATATGAACAATCACTTTGCCAGGTTGGAGCGAGAGGTGGTCTACGCGAAGAGCGACTATGACAGCGCCATGGCGAAGGATCCGAACTCAGAGGAGACCCTGCGAGCAGGCGAACGTCTCGCCATCTCGTACTGGGAAAAGAAAAACATCGATCAGGCAGTGGTCGTCATAGACGACGTTTCCAGAAAAAGACGGCTGGCCAGTCAGGACAAATATAATGAGGGGTTCGTTTCATCAATTCTGATTTATGCTGGGATCCTCAGAGATATAGCCAACTGGACAGCCTCTGAGTCTTACTATCAGGAAGTTTATGCGTACGACAAAAAGTTTCTCGAAAAGTCTGATTCTAATAGCCAGAAGCTTGGTCGGGATTTGAACAACCTCGGTCTACTCTTTTTCTTGAGAGCAACTAGTGAATTAGATCCAAAGGTTCGCAGCGACTATCTCAAGCAGTCATCCGACTATTTGAATCAGGCGATCAAAATGTATCAAACCAAACTTGGCGAAGGGTCACCTTCGGAGGCAATCTCGCTTTGGAATCTTTACTATACGGAAAGAGAGCAGGGTAACACGGAACTAGCTAACTCGTTAAAGCAACGGGCCGAGGCTATCGACAAGAAGCTCGACGCAAAACTGAATCGACCCAAGGCACCATAGATAGAGTCAAGGTTTAGGTGGCGTTTCAACCGGCGGCGGAACGGCCGGTGTCGCTACTGCTGGTGGCGTTTCCACAGGCGGCGTAACGGCCGGTGTCGTCGCTGCTGGTGGTGTTTCAGCGGGCGTTGGAACGGCCGGTTTCGTCGCGTCAGCAGGCGCGGGAACAACCGGTGGCGTCGGGACCGACGGAGGGACGGGCTCGACCTTCTTCTTTCGGACATAAAGTTGAAGAGCAGTTCGAAAAGCATTGTATTCGATCGTTGTCTTGCCCTCGTTATCCGGCCACTCAAGCCAACCTGTGTCGGCATAGTACTCGTCGATTACCGGCATTGCAAAATGGTCTATCAGGAGATTTCCGATACTATCTCGCTCGAGCAATATTACCTTGGCGTCGCCTTCCACGATATCTTTGATGAGCTGTTGATACATTCTGTCTCGTTTAGGAATCCAGCGTTCTGCTTCAGCCGGCTTATCGTCTGTAAGCTGTCTGCACATTCTCAAGCCGAAGGCGGTCATGATGTGACACCCAGGTTCGCGATTGAGTTGCGTGATCAGTGGATATGCCGGACGAACGCGATCGTTGAGTATGATCACCTTGTCTCCAGGCTTGGTGTATTTGCAAACCGCTGTAATGAAGCTCGATTGTTCGTTGAAATACGAAGCGCCGAAAAATCCCAGTGGTTCAAGACTTACAATGGGCTGACTGCGCGTCACCCAACGTCCAACAAAGCCGACGACAATTACAGCACTCAATATAGCCACCGTTTTGAAATTCACAAAATCGGTTTTCAATTTAAAATTCTTGATTGCAAAGTTGGCGACAATCGAGGCTACCAGGAAAAGTGAAAGAGTCGCACCATATGCCATCGGCATGAGCTGATAGGTAAACGTCCGCCCCTCGAGCACCATCAAGCCGAATCCAATGCTTGCGAGCGCAAGACACGGAGAGATAAGTGAACACCACCGCCTGAGCCCGAATGAGATGGTGGCACTCACGATCATGAGGTAGACCAAGTCGCGTCTATCCGGTGTTTTAAACATGTAGCCCAGGCGTCCATCCCAAAGCTTGAAGTCAATAAACTCCATAGGAATGGCCCAGGCAAAATACTGCTCGACGTACTCGATTCCGAAAGTAAAAAAATGCAGAATGAAGATGATAAAAGTGACACCCATTGCCATCATTTCGACTGTGGTGAAGGGCTTCCACCGGCGCTTCATCAGCAAATAGCTCAATTCCAAACCGACAAGAATCAGAAGAAAGATCGGGTCAAAACAAACAGCGATTCCGCCGAGCACACCTGCAATTATTGAAAATTTGCGATTGGTGCTTTGATTATTCCAGGACATCCATCTGGTGAGGAAGAACGGCATGAACAGAAGAAGAAAGATATGTTCTCTCTGTCCGACCTCTTTCAGAAAGAACACATTCAGCAATGAAAATCCGATGATGAATGCAAAGGCGTGAGCTTGTTCTCTTGTTTTTGCGCGAAACAAAATCAAGCCGGAAAAAATAGCGGAAGCGGCCGCTAGAAGAGCGATGAACTCTTTGAAAACAATGATTGGATGTATAGCCGGAACGAGCCTGCTGAACACAGCAGGGATTGCGTAAAAATACATTAGCGCCGGCGACATGACTTCGAACAAATCAATAAAAGGAATCTTGCCGTGCGCGACGCGCAGACCGCACTCATAACCTAAAGCGGCTTGGGCGCTCAGATCCAGAGCATAGAGCGCG
Source organism: Candidatus Obscuribacterales bacterium (assembly GCA_019746975.1). Taxonomy (GTDB): domain Bacteria; phylum Cyanobacteriota; class Vampirovibrionia; order Obscuribacterales; family Obscuribacteraceae; genus JADYXR01. Next base: position 47,606 of record JAIERK010000073.1, on the reverse strand, counting down.
GCGTGAATAATGCTGGCGATTGTCACTGCAGCTATCACGATCAAAGTGATCTTCTCGGTGGAATCGGACGCAACCGCCCTTGTTCTCGATACCTTCTCAAGAAGCAGCATATCCAGTTACCGTCCTTTTTTTCGTTTGAAGACACGGAAGTTATCGATAGTCTTCAATTCATCATAGTCTTGAAGATATTGGTTGATGAAGTCGAACGGTTGAACAAAATAGTCCGGTCCAATTTGCATGAATATGAGAACAGGCTTGTTCTTCCTTATATCCTCGACGTACTCCATAACAATCCGGTGAGTGTCCTCGCGGAATTTCGCGTAATCAGGCGTATTCTTGGTGGTCTCCTCAATGTATTGCAACACGGACAGAACGACCATATGCAAGTGTCGAGATGCCGGAATACAGCGCAACTGCGTCAACCAGGGGTATCCCGGCGTGACGCCGTTCGACATGAACAGGACCTTGTCGCCGAGTTTCCAGTTGTTGAGGACAAACTCGGTGTAGGGACCATCGACATCGGACCACGGCGTCGTACCTTTATAACCAATAAGTGACATGTCGAAACGGTGCACTTCACCAACGACGTTTTTATAGTCCTCATTGCCGTCGTAGATGCAACCCGCGGCAACGAGAAGCACTAAAACCGTTGGCATGACTGCCTTCGGAAGGACAATAGTTCTTCCTCCGGCAATCTTGCCGAAAAGGGAGAGAAGAGCTTTTCCGCCGAATATCAGTATGCAAAACCCTTCCATCCAGGCAAGGATGAATGACGCGGCATACACCGGTTGATCGTGATAATGCCAGCCTTTGAACTGCAAGAGATAAACGATATCGCCAGCCAGAGAGAAGATCGCTAAGGGCAGCATCAAGGATGAACGACGACGAAGTCCGACAGCAAGGAGGAATACGATGCTATTGAGATAGAACACATCACGTCTCCACGGATCGGAGAATGATCCGCCAAGAGACACATCCCAGTAGTGATAGCCAATATTGTAGGAGGGAACTAAGAAGCCAAAATAATAATCGCGCATACTTGCAGGCACCAACAAGAAGTGCGCGGCATAAGCGATGCATCCAACTAGACAGGCGATATTCTCGGTCGTTATGAGAGGACGGAGCGTACGTTTCTCCAAAACAAAGTAGAGCTCAATCAGAGCGGTCGGAATAATAAAATATGGTTTGATGCAGATGCCCATCGCGCCTACAATTCCGATGACCCATGCCCAGAATTTAGACTTAACTCCACGCCCTTCCCAGCTCAACCAACGAGCAACCAACAATGGAATATAGAAAAGCACATAAATCTCTTCGCGCTGACCGAAATCGTGCTTCAGGAAAAAATTGAACATGGTCAAACCGATTATGAACGGAATGAACATCCAGGATTCAGACCGCTTGCCTTTCGTGAAAAGCAAGGCGATGCAAGCAGCGACCGAGTACGCAATAATGACGGTAAGGAAGAAATTGAATGCCTGCGTGACAGGAAATTCGAGAACCTTCGATAGATAGGCTGGAATTGTGTCCAAATACCAGATGAGAGGCGGGTTACAATCCACCACATCGATGTATGGAATGCCACCTTCCACAATCACTTGAGCCGCCTGCAAATGCAAAGCGGGATCCCAACCTATGCGCATCGGATGTATTATCTGTGCCCAAACAAGACGGCAAATCAGGAGCACGGCTATCGCGATGCAACCTATAAATAGAGGTTTGTTTTCTCGATATACAGGCAGATCTGCAGCCGGTTTCGACGTGACCTGATGGGATTTTTCAGTAGGAGATGAGTTCGGTTCGACAACCACTTTAGATTCGTCGGTGCTTTGGTCAATGTTTGCACCACTCGCCGGAGGTGCGCCTGTTTCCGCAGGGCTCGCAGTTTGTTTAGCTTGAGAAGACTCAGCCGACTCCTGGGTTGCACCGGTTGAGATCGTGTCCACACCTGGCTTCTCGCGCGAAGAGTCTTCTTGTAGGTCATTGCCTGAGCTAGCTGATTTAGTCGAGCTCGTGTTCGTGTCCTCACGACGCGCGCCCGGACTGTCTTGCGAGGCGTCCTTTGAAGAGGTTTCCACCTCTGACTCTTTGGTTACATCAGACGAAGAATTTGAAGAATTGCCGCTCTGAGTTTCGTCCTTGCTTCCGCCTTCACTAACCACCGGTACACTCCAGTCTGTTTAGTAACCCCATCTTCGATAATATTGAATATCGTCTTTCAAATTACGTATGTACCATTCGTGTGTGATATGCGTCGAGGTGCTCTCGATATTCTCATAAAATCTCAAGTTGTTGAATTCTATATTTCCCAGACTCGGATCTGGAGTCTTCTGACAGTGGGAGTAGAACCACTCACGTCCAAGCTCCTTATCGACGTCGTTGAGCTTCCAGTTCTTCGATTTGAATTCCACTGCACGCCCCACCAATTTGAAGCGAAGCCATACATCAAATGTCCCGGAAATCGTGCCACCGCCTGTGAGGTCAGATACCGAGCTGACGTTGTCGTTGAATGCCTGAGTAAATACCTTTTCTGGTTTTAACTCATACTGGTCGAATAGCACTCGATAGACATAAAAACCGACTGCACCTAAGACCACCAGAGCAAGAATAACGAATAGCTGGTTTTGAGTAGAACCTGAAGATCCTTGATTGACCATTGCTGGACGCTACTCCAAAAAATCCGAAGGGCTGTCAACAAAGCTATCTAAGCCTTGCATCTCCAGTTTACCAAGCTACGACAGGTCCTGCGATGACAAGACCACAATTTACCGATTGCAGGTCACTCCGGCTATGCGATCAAGACATCGCGACATCGACTATCTCTCAGTCGCCAGATTGCTGCATCTGATACAAAGTGGTGGAAATTTACGCAAGCCTGGATAACGGTGGCGACTATTCCGAAAGTAAATCCGAAGTAGGTCATGAAGTGAGGAACGAACACGTATATAAACATGCCACCAACTACGACATACGACCAATATCTGAGAGATCTCGGGGTGAACCAGTTGCGGAAAACCTCTTTCGGCAGCATCCCTTCTTGCAGACCTTTTTCCTTGATGTAGAAGCCGAGCGAAATCGCAAGATACTGGCTGCCATGGAAAAAGCCGGGACCGTACGACCAGATGAAGTTAGACGCCATGCCGGAAGACCAACCGATCGCGAGAACCGTAATGATCTGGAATAACGCAGGTATAGGCATCATCTTGCCTTCACGATGCCACTTGCGAGCAAGTACCGCAATGAAAAGCAGAGACATTGTCGTGAAACTGAATATGCCGAGATCGTTGATCCAGCCCGGCAATCCCCAGAAGGGCACATCGACGCCCCAGTAGACTATGGGACTGTACTCTCTATAGCAGAGGATACGGGTGATGATGACAAAGGAGATTGAGTGCATGAACCATCGATACACTTCTCGTTCGAAATTGTTGAGATAGTAGCCGCGCTTATAGCAATAGATGAGCGATACACCGAAGCATTGCCCGACGTAATGCTGGAAGACCCACATCATGTGTATGTAGATAACCGTACCGGCGGCGTCTTTGAACGCGAGCGCCAAGGTCAGCAAAGTCAAACTCATCCAGGGCAGATAGTACGCATATAGCCTGAAAGTCTTCCGACTTTCAGGAGTAGCGTAGATCCGCATGTAAGTCGCTACAGTATGGGTATCGGCAAACAGGTGCTGACTGAATATGCCGGCGATGATTATGAACGTACCCACGACGTAGGCTTGAGGGCTGGCAGTCGTCTCGATGTTGTTCCAGCCGAAAACGAGAATATGTGCGCCGAAAACCCCCCAGAGCAATCCTCCATATACGAAGAGGAAATCGAACCAGGGATTGACGATCCACGGGTAAGGCGCAGTTTTTGCTGGAGACGATACAGCGTTAGCCGGTTCCGGAACAGCCGGCGAACCAGCCATTTTGATAGTGCTACTAACCAAGGATAGTTGTCCTCACTAACTCATGTGCGGCCACACTACGAGTATGTCTTTAGTATACCCGTGCTCGGGACCAGAGTAACTACAAATTTAATCTGATGAAGATACTGTTTAATCCAGCTACTGAAGCAAAATCTTCCGACAGTTATTGTCTCGCAGACGCCAGATGGCAGCATCGGTTATGAAGTGATGGTAGTTGACCACACCGAGAACCAATCCACCGACCATTCCGTAGTCCAAACCCATTTGCATGAAGAAGTGTGGAATGCCGACGTAGAAGAAACATCCGGTCAGAATCACTGTACCCACGTACTTCACTGCGGGCCAGCGCACGACTTCGCGTCCGATTTTCCACGTGTCCATGCCTTCCGGCATGCCGCGCTCCTTGAGGTAGTACGCTAGACACACTGCCAGGTATTGGCTGCCGTGATAGAAACCCGGGACGTAAAACCACATCATCGAGTTAGCACTGTCTTTGGAGAGTCCGAGTGCTGCCACAGTTATGATAAGCAGTACGGCAGGGATCGGAATAATCATTTTGTCGAGGATGATTTTCTTGAGCACCACGCCAACAAAGCCGATGGTCATGAATATCAAGATCCATTTTGAGGCGTTGAAAAAAGCCAGTGGGAGCGGTCCCCAGAAGGGGATAGGAACGCCGTAAAAGTTGCGAGGACTGAAATCCTGAAAAGTGAGAAAGCGAATAATCACATAACCGGACATCGAAAGCATGAACCATCGATAGATTTCCTTTTCGATGTTGTTCATGAAGTAGCCGCGCTTGTAGCAATAGATAAGCGATATGCCGAAAGCCTGCGCCGTATAGTGCCAGAAAACAGTGATGAGATACAGATATACCAGCGCGCTCGTGAACTCGGGCTTGGTAAGCCCTAGCACGAAGATCGGCAAACAGGAGTAAACAAGCCAGGTTCGGTAAAACTTAAAACGCTTGCGGTCCTCCTTGCTTCCCCAGATCCGCATGTACGTGGCGGTATTGTGGGAGTCGGCGAACACATGCTGGGTCAGGAACATGATTGAGATGAGGAACATCGTCAATCCACCGGCGTTCATGTCGACCGGCACCGACCAACCCAGGTAATAGACGTTGATGGCCATGAACAGGAGAACGCCGCCGCCGGTTACGAAAAAGAAATCGAAAACCGGATTGATGATCCACGGATACGGCTTGCCATCATGTAATGCTAATGTCTGTTTCGGAATTTCAGGTACGTTGGTACCTGCGATACTACTACTAACCAAAATCCTTCCCTCTTCCTGTTGCGCAATAGGGACCACAATGTAGTGTCTATACGCCGGCCGCTTTCATTGTACCCAGTCCAGCCTGAGCTAAACCTGAGTCCTTAGGCATAGTAATAATTACAACATAACTGCCACCACTTAGATCATGCAGTGGACGACTCAGCGTTTCGACTTCTGATAAAGATAATAAGGGGCGACTCTCTTAATCGTTTCCTCGAATGGAGTTGGTTTGAATCCGAGTTCATCAATCGCTTTTTGCGGGCTGAAAAAGATTTTGTGTTGGGCGAGCCAGGCGGCCTGCCTGCTCACAGGCGACTGCATGCCGACGAGAGGCAAGGCCGATTCGGCAAGCGATCCCATTGCAATCATGAACCAGGAAGGAATCTCGAACATCGGTGGTCGCACGCCGTGGATCGACGAGAAAATCTTAGCAGCATCGCGATATGAAAGATTGGCACTCACCAGTGCATAGCGCTCACCGGCTCTGCCTTTCTCGATGGCAGCCACGTGGGCATCGACGACATCGTTGATATCCGAGAACGTCACGCCGCCTTTAGGAACCCCTAACAGTGCGCCTTTTGCAAGGGCCGTGAAAATTGCATGGTGATGTGGATGTTTATCACCCTCCCCAAATGTGATACCTGGCGCAAGAATCAGGACAGAGAGTCCCTTTTCGAAGAATTGCTTCACTTCTTGCTCGGCGGCATATTTGGAATCGCAATAATTGAGTCCGCGACGACCGAGATTATAGGTTATCTCTTCGGTTCCGATCTTGCCTTCATCCGGAATCCCCATGGCGGCGACCGAGCTCGTGTGGATAACGCGACCAACGTTGCATTGCAGTGCCGCTTCCATCACGTTGCGCGTGCCGACCACATTGACACCATACTGGCGGTGCATATCTTTCTTCTTGTACGAAACCAGCCCGGCCAGATGGAACACTACATCCATCCCTTCCATCGCTTTGTACAAAGACTCGATGTTTGTGACATCACCAGAGATGTGTTTTACCGGCAAATCTCTAAGCTTCTTGGCGACGCTGCCGGAGCGTCCGAATGTGGTGACGTCATAACCGTCATCGACCAAACGACTTACAAGATTGCTGCCGATGAAGCCACTTGCTCCAGTGACAAATACTTTTTTTGCGGGCGGCTTCTCTTGCGACATTTGTTGTTCGAAACGATCCTTTTATTTCACGGCTTCTGGTGCCACCGGAGGTGGAACCGGTTGTCCAACTGGATAGCGGCGATAGGTTTCCAACGCCACGTGCAAGGTTGCGCCTTCACGATCCAATACAGTCGCTAAGCCATTGTTGGAGCATATATTGTCGTTGAGGGAGAGGACAACTTGATCGCTGCTCAAGGTTGGAACCTCCTGTACCTTTTCCATGACAGCCGCTAAAAGTTTACCGGCTTGAGGATGTAGATTGATGATCGGTTTTCTCTTGCCAACGATCTCTTCCAACTCTTCAACGAATCGTCTCATCGATAAGACAGTCGAACCGCCAAGTTCGATGGTTTCCATGTTGTAATTAGGCGATATACATTTCGAAATTGCCTCGACGCAGTCCCTAATGAAAATCGGTTGAACTTTATTGGTGCCGCCATTTACTAGCGGGATCATCAATTTCGTATCAATTAATTCGAATAACCTTTTGACAAGCTTGCTGTTGCGGTTGCCAACTGTTCTGCCTACCAGAAGCGAAGGTCTCAAAATCGAATATGGCAGGTCGGAGCCTCGCACCTCTTCTTCCGCCAACCACTTGGTCTGGTGATAACGAGACGGTGCATGAGCGGCAGTACCCAACGCGGTGACCAAAACAATCTTGGCAAGACCCTCCTGCTTAGCACAACTGACGAAACGTCTCGTCAGGTCCTGGTGAAGGTCCTGGAAGGTTTCATTCTTGCGAGGAGCAATGCTGCCTATCAGGTGAACGGCATATTTCACGCCCTGAAAAAACCGATTGGCGTCCGGATCAGTGAGCTGACCTTCGACAACTTCCGCACCGAGGGCGGTGAGCACCTCGACGTCTTGTGTCCGGGCGCCCTTTCTGACCAGGCAGCGGACCGCACGGCCCTCGCCGGTCAACTGCTCTGCAAGATGGCTGCCCAGATAACCGGTGGCTCCATCAACGAGAATCTTCTCTTGATTATCGCGCTGTTGAGACGCTCTGTTGGACGTCATTCTTTCGACCGATTTTTGACTTTCTTATAAATGTTTTTGATCAGCGTTACTTCGCCGACCTCGTTGCCCTGGGCCTGGTGTCCTAGGTATTGCAGGAGATAGCCGAGAAAAACAAGCAGAGCGCCTTTGCCTACATCGCGCCCGGTGAGCAAGTAGAAGAATCCAGCGAACGCTGCCGGGACCCCGACTATATGCAAGGAGGCATTGACCGGATGGGCGTGCCTTCCGATGTAGTCCTTGACGAACCAACTAACAGAGTCCTGCGCATTCTTGAATGGACAACTCTTGCTCTCAGCGCAATTACTGTCTGTTTTCCGAACCTGCCTTACTTTCACGCTCGAATGCGAGCCGTTGTTGCTCATCCTCAATACCTCTCTATTTGTGGTCGTAGGAACTTCTGAAGCTTACAAGAGTTTTGGAAATTCCTTGGGAAAATGGCACGCGGTCGACATAGTTGAGCTCGCGTTCTGCTTTAGCGATGCTGAATCCCTGATTGACGCCGGCTAAACGGAATGCGGCCCGTGAAAATCTTGCCAACTTTCGCTGCGTGTCAGTCGGCATGAGTGGCGCCACTTTTGATACCACTTCGCAGACCATCTTTGCCGCCGCACCCGGTACCACTTTCTTGACTCTGGGCAAACTCAAACCGTCAGCGATTGCGTCGAACAGCTCTTTCTTGGTCACCTTCTGGCCATCAGTTAGGTTGTAGACCTGACCGTAGGCATTCTGGTTGAGAATTGCAGCCGTTATCGCATGACTGAGATTTTCCACGTAAATTACGTTGGTCTGCTTCACGCCATTATCGATTAGCATTGCTTTTCCGGTCGCGATCGAATTGATCAATCGTGGCATCCACGCCTTCTCTCCAGGTCCGTAGATGAATCCTGGTCGCAGCGAAGTGACTTTCATACTGGACTCACCCTTCCCGGCCTCGTTCATCACAAGACGTTCTGCTTCGACCTTCGAATCGGCATATGCTTCACCACAGGGTTTGAGCGGTTCGCTTTCATCAACGTCGTACTGATCGCCCTGACCGGTTATTACCGACAAGCTGCTGATGAAGAGAAAATGTTTAACACCGCTATTCTTAGAAGCGTCCAAAATCAATTTCGTACCACCAACATTGGTGGCGAATATAGCCTCTCTAGATCCATAGGGATCGACGGTTCCGGCAGCATGAACAACTACATCAACACTAGACACCGCCTGCAATACAGCTTCCTGATTCTCGATGTCGGCAACTCTCTTTTCGATATTCGGATGCGAAAACCGTTTTAATTTATCTGAACTTCGTCCTACAGCAACTACTTGATAGTCGCGCTCGGCCAGGTAGTCGACCAGATGCCCGCCTACCAGTCCGGTGGCACCGGTGACGGCGATTCTCGTATCCCGAGGGGGTGTCATTTATACCTCCAGCAATGCCAGCCGTCCGGAGAACGCCTGGTATGCACTCAACAGTGGAATTTTGACCTGGGCTTCCGGAGCACCTTCCGCTACTCTTTGTTGTCTGAGGCGCATGTATGTTCCGGCAGGAAGTATTTTAAGCCTCGGTTCCGCCAATCTCTTCGTCGAACGCTTGTCCTCGTACTCCGGATTCTGCATTCTCAGAGATTGGTCGAAAACACGCAGAAATGCGACTTTCAGAGATTCGGTCAAAGCCCCGTTTATCTCGGCATAACAAACATAGTAGGGTGGATGTCCCAGTTCTACCTCCGCGGTGAAGTGACTGATTTCACCGAGGTTGAGCTGTTTAACCGCCTGAGTCAGACCGACCAGAACTTGCTCCTCTGTAAGCTTCTCGCCTGTTATCGAGCTGACTCCCATACCTTTACGAACAAATTTGAGCACTGGAGTTTTTTCAGCGAATCCTGTCACTTCCATCAAGTCGTTGATGTTATAGCGATAGAGTCCGGCATTGGTCGTGAAGAAGATGTAGTAGCGTTCGCCTTTTCTAAGGTCTTCTACAGTCTTGAAGTTCATCGTGCCCGAGTCCATATCTTCTTCGGATACGAATTCAAAGAAGTGCGACGTCAGGGCGAGAACACCACCGGCGCCATCATCGGAAATAGGAATCGTACCTCGACCTTCCGAAGCCATGTAGCCAAAATCTCGGATTGGAATGGAGCCGTAGAACTCAGGCAGGCGCTCGAGGTAAAACGACATCGGTCCGCCCTTCCAGCAGGACATGACGCCCAAATTGGGCCATACCATCTGTGGTGTCAGAGTGCCATGCTGTTCCAACAATCGCTTCAGCTCGTTGGCTCGCCGAGGATTGGGTTTGAGATAGGGATCAAAAGCCGGTAAAAGTTTCGCGCCTGGTGAAAAGCGCTCTCTCAATGTTCCATCGTGCAAGTCTTTGATTAAAGTGCCGGCATTCTCTTTCAACTGATCTGCCAGCAAGAGCAAGCTGGACGGATTGCATCCCAGTACGGCAGTAACATTCTGCCCTAGAGATACCCGCAACATCAGGTAATACTTTATGTCGACGTCTTTGATCGTGCACAGTTCGTATGGCACCGCGAAGTGTCTTCGTATGATCGGTGATTGTCTTCTGTTCAAAAGTCCTGAGACAGCGCCGTAAGGCAATCCGCCAGGAGTTGTCCCTTCCTGATCGTTGCTTGTGATAATCAAAAATTTGCCTTCGGCAGCGCGACCGAAGTTATCAATCAAATGATAGTTGTGAATCTGAAAGGCGTGCGTGTAATCTTTCAGATGGGTCTCGGTTATAGGAATGTACTTAGGCGACGCGGTAGTACCGCTCGTGGTAGCAAACATAAACGGATCATCGGCCGTCAGTTGATTGGTGCCACCATCTCGCAACTTATCTATATAAGGGGCGAAGTATTCATAAGTCGAAGCAGGGACATTGCGCTTGTAGTCCTCGTAAGACGTAATCTTGTCGAAATGATGGGCCTTACCAAATTCGGTGTTAGCATGCCTGTCGATTATTTCTTTGAGCTTCAGGCGCTGCGTAGCGCCGGGGCTTTTTAATCCGTCGTAGAATCGGCGAATATGCGTCGCTCGCCTGTATAGTTGTCCGATCTTAACGTCAAAATTTGAAAGTGACATGGGCTGCGTTATCCTCAATCAAGCTCCGGCTGCGTGAACATAGCTCGCGGATACTTCCGGAACTTTGACAACAAGCCGTTTGAGCTTGCTTTCATTGATAGTGATACCAAATCCTTTTCCATCGGGGAGGTAGGCTCTGCCACCGCGCTTGATGGTAGTGTCTTCGATGGACAAGTCCGACTTGAGAAGGAAGCGATTGAATGATCCTTCGCAGTTGTCGAACGGTCCTTTCACGCAGGCAAAGGCTCTGCCTGCCGCACTCAGGATTGCCGATTCGCCGACTTGCGCGCCTAACAAACATCCGATGCCGTTGGCTCGCGCCAGATCGACGATTTCGCAGGCGCTTGCCAATCCACCAACCTTCGATAGCCGAATGTTGAAAGCGTTGGCGCCTTTTACCTCGATCAGGGTGCGGGCATCCTTAACCGTCAGAAGCGATTCATCGGCTACGATGCACTCGGGGATTTCGCGAGTCAGTCTCTGCATTCCGGCGAGATCCTCGGACGGAACAGGCTGTTCAATTGATGCGATTTTGTAGTCACGCATTCTTTCCGCAAAGTAGAGGGTCTCCTCTACCGTCCATGCGCAGTTGGCATCTATTCTGAGAATCACATCCTCACCCATGATTGAGCGAGCTAATTCAAGCCTTTCCAGGTCTTTCTCCCAGTCTCGGCCTACCTTAATCTTGACGGTTTTAAAACCGTAGGCTTTGAAGAAAAGGAGTAGCGCGACGAGAGACGCCTTTCCTGAGAAGGGTACGACACCTCCGTAGGTGGCATATGCTGAAACGGATGCTGCATGAATGGCATTATGCAGGGTTCCGGTCTGTGAAAGCCGAACGGCATCAAAAGCCGATAACAAAGAAGCGATCGATAGACTGTTAGCTCGTGATACGGCATCCAGAACAGCTAATTCGACAGCGCACCAGGAGGCTCCTTTTGGCTTTTCATGGAGCGAAAGATCTTCGAATGATTTTTTCAATTTTATCAACGCATCTAAAGGAGACGAGAAGGTCTCGTTCAGAAGCCGCGGCGCATATATCTCGCGAATATCCTTGAGCGCACCCTCGATCGTTTCGCCTGTGACATAGTCGCGTGGTACGCTCTCGCCGTAGCCGATTATCCGTCTTCCTTTATCGTCTTCCAATTCGACACGGACGATCGCATTGAGCGACGAATTTCGCGAAGCCAGGCTGTGGCCGAAGGAAAAGCGAAACGGTAACTTAATTGCGAATGCTTTGATCTGGTTTATCTTCATCAGGACACCACGGGTGTGCGAGCCAACAGCCACTCCGAAACCAGGTGAGTGTACTCTCTAAACCAATTGGCGTCAAAGTCGAGGCAATGATATGCATCAGGAAATATGCGCATGGTCTTGTCTGGTGCCTTTACCCTGGCATACCACTTCTCGAGTTTGGCCACGTCTACTATCTGATCCGAGCCGGACTGCAAGATGATGAGCGGTTTCGTGATGTTAGGCGCCGTTTTTTCGGCAAGGAGAGAGAGTTTGAAGTTTTCGACAAAAAAGGTCGAACTCAGTTCGGTCAGACGCAATGGGTCATTTTCTATGTAATCCAGATAGATTGGATTGTCTGTGAACATAGTGGTCGTAATGGGCAGCGGCCATTTTTTCAGCGCTCTCCTGCCACCCATGACGTGATTAGCAGCGATATCCATTTTAGTTTTCAAATCGTAGTCAACCTTCGGGAATATAGCAGGACTACTAAGCACCAGGGCAGCAATAGGATGGGCATCGATCTCACCTGAGGCAGGCGGAGCATCCATGCCGTTATTTTCATCAACAGGTGGGGGAGTAGTTTTGACCTTAATCTCCCGATCCTGGGCAAACAAGCAGGCCGCTTTCGCTCCCCAGCAGTTACCCCATAAAATTATGGGATGCCCGACATGCTGATTGCATATACGTTTCAGCAAACTGTTTACATCATCGACGAAGAGTTTGTAGCTGGACAGGTGCCCCCGGTCGCGGGAATTGAGACCGGCGCCGCGTCTATCCGGAGCATATACGGTCATGCCGCGCTGGTGAAGCGCATCCGCTGTATTCTCGAACCACTGCCCATGCCCCTCGATGCCATGCAGATACAGAATGACAGGGGCTCCCACTCGTCCTCGCCAGATTCGCAACATCAACAGGGCGCCGTCGGAGGCTCGAACCCACTCATGCTCGGGTTCTGGACCTTTCCGTGCCTGTTGGTCAAGGTTGGGCAGGGGTATAGAAGCCAGGTCTTTCAATGTTCAGCCGTAGATAAAATTGGGTTTAACAGAACTTTATTTTCTTAACAAGAAAATATGCAGAAGAGTTTAGCATCTAAGGGCGCAACGACTGAGCTTCCTCAGGGATGTGCTTAGAAATCACTTAACGAAGTTTCGAAATTATTAGCACCTTGAAATGGCTTGGGCCGCTAAACGTAGTACATTATTAGCTCCCTGGGCACTTGACTGACCTTGTCAAGCAACAAATGGATACTCTTTTAAGGTTGGCTCTAATCATATGGCACGCATCACTGGCTGGCTCGGTGAACTAGTACAGGAACTGAATTGGGGTTGTGAAAATAGCCCCTACATCAGAAACCTAAAGAATGGTGGCGATACGCTCGCGACCGGAAAAGAGCTTTGTCTCATTCTCTGGCCTTTCGTTTCGAAGCTTCCGGCCAATGTCACTTTAGTCCGGCGCGTTTTGCCGCAGGACATGACAGCGGCGCAGAAGTTCTTCGATCAGCTAAAGGATGACGAGCGCTACTACCAGGGCTTGTTTATCCAACAATGCACATTGGCTGGTATCGACAAAGAGGTTCTATTGTCGGCCACACCTGACGACAAGACCCAACACCTTTGCGATCTGATGCAATCATATTGCGCCAGTTCCGATTATAGAGATGGTGTACTCGCCATCGTAGCTGCTGAGCTAGCCGCGACCTGCTATGCCCGTCACTCCATCAATCATTTCGAACGTTTTTTTGAAAACCAACCGCTTGCCGAGCGCAAGATTGGTCTCGACGAAGGTCTAGCCTGGCTCAGACTGCACGCCAAGCCGCATCCCAAGCATGCTCTCTGGCTCATGCGTACAATCGACGCTATCGATAGTCAGTCGCCTTCTAATAAAATGCCGCCGCCCGTAGTTAATCTCGTTGATGCAATTCATCAATTCCTGAGATGTGACGGCAAAGGGGGCGGAGTAAATCAAAACCAGCTAGTTACTCAATCATCAGTAGATCCGGTTATATAGGGTGGAGCACATGCGTTTCAATACTTGCGCTAAGTCGCGGCAATTGTTTGACAACATAGAAAAGGATTGGCTACGCATCTTCAGACTGGTCGTGATGCCGTTAGTGGTCCTGTCGCTTTCCACATCTTCGCTCGCCTCCCGAGCGGAAGGCGCGGTCGGCGTTGTTACAGATCCGACTCAACAAGACAAGCCGAAGTCGAGCAAACAAGCAAAAAAAGATCAGGAACTTTCTTCTTCTCTCCAGGGTCTAACAATTAGCGCTTTCAATTCAGAAATGGTTGACGGAGCTGGATTCGTAGACAAAATGGTGTCATCAGCCGACTCGTATCAAAACTATTCTTTTGATTACACGATGAAAGTCTTCAAAGGCAAAAAGACGATAGTGGAACAGGGTGTTTTTTACTTCAAGAAACCCAGACTCATTCGTCTTGAAGAGACTGGAGATTTCAAAAAAGGTTCGGTCGCTATTCTGGGACCGAACGGCAAAGTAAAAGCGCTTGATGCCGACTCGAATATGTTGAAGTCGGCTAACGGACACCCGATGGTCGAATCAGACTTCACTTCGCTCGCACAAGCGCTGAAGCATTTCTTGAAGACTGGCGTCACCTGCCAGGTCACAAAGGAAGCTTTCGACATGAAGGCTGCGCACGATAAAGTCTATATCCTCGAGCTCAGAAAGTCGCACGATCAGACCAAAATCTGGAAGCGTGTCGCAGTCAGCTCCAGAACACACCTGCCCTTGCAGTGGTGGGACTATGACGATGACGGCAACCTCTGGTCACATGCCAACTGGGATTCATTTAAACCCAATCAACAGCTTGCTGATTCGATATTCAATATAAAAGGAGACAAGGATACAGGAAAGGATGCCGGTTAACCGCTCATTGCCGGCCAGTTTGAGTGCCACGATTTGTGAGGACCTATGTTGTTCAATCAACCCACTTTAGTTTTGCTTCTACTTCTGGCTGTGGCCGTCGCAGTTGCCGCTCCAGTCTTGATCAAAGGATTCATGCGCCGCGGTAAGGGCGTCAAATACGAGCAAGATTTTCTTATTCAGAGAGCACCGCAGTTGATGTCGGTATTCACGATTTTTCTTCTCATCGTCACCGGCATGATCGCTAACGACATCATTCAAATCCCGGGAGTCGTTCCTTTCGTTGCACTTTCAACAAGCAAGACGCTGACTGGATTTCCGCTGTACATGGCCTGGTTCGGCAACGTTATTTTCGTGAGTGGTCTCATCTTCATGGTGGGCGGTTGGATCTCACTCGGCGAGATGTTCTCAACCGACGCAGAAGTGATGGAGAACCACACGGTCCGAGATACCGGGCTCCTGGCCTATGTAATGCATCCGGCGTACTCCGGTATCATTCAATCGCTTCTGGGTGCCTCAGTAGTTCTGACCTCACCTTTTTGTATTTTGTTCACCGTATGCATGGTGGCACCGCTCTGGCTGAGACGGGCTAAGTATGAGGAAGCACTTCTTCTCGAAGCTCTGGGCGAACCATACCGCGAGTATGCAAAGAACATGGGTTGGCGCAGACTCGTGCCGCGATTCATTCCGATAGGCGTCTAACCGACGCTTCACGCATGGTTACTCAATTTTAGTGAGTCGTGACCTATCCAACGTGTCACCACCGGTGATACAATATGATAAGTATAGGAAAGTTTCTTTAACCCGCAGTCCTACCTCGCAGTTCGGACGGTAATTAACTTGAACCTCACCAAGACTAAAGTCGAATTAGTTGCAATTTTGTCGTGCAGCATGTTCTTATTGTCACCACAAGAGTGTCACGCCCGGAAAATCGCTTCCGCCGGTTCGGAGGAAGCAGTCGTCACCAGCGAAAAGCGCGCCGGTAATAAGGTATGGCACACAGCGAAGATTTTGATCAAGGCACCACCTAAGGTAGTTTGGGATACGGTGCATGAAGAGCGCAAGAAAGATCCAGATCTTGCTTACAGCAAGGTGCTGGAGCAAGGTGTCAATGAATGCCGCCTGGAGCAACGGTTCGTGTTGATTCCGGTTATCGGAGCCGCAGTATGCGAAATGCACAACTCGGAAATACCGGGACAGCGCATCGACTACAAGCTTCTCAAATCAGATCGATTCAAATCAATGGAAGGCAGTTGGATTCTAACTCCGACAGATGACGGGCATCACACTGTGCTCGAGCTCTCAACTCACCTCGATCTCGGCATGCCGGTACCCGGACCGATCATGAATACCGTGACTTCGAAGAAGTTGGCTCGCCGACTGGACAACGTCAAGAAAATGGCGGAGCACCATCATGCGCAGGTAGCCGCTCAGAGCGGACGTCAATCGCAGTAGCTCAGAGTTTCGAAATACCGGATAAACGACGTGTCCGAACATGCGGAGCATCAGCGACACGCTGGCGCTCCGCAGAGTGGTGTTAACCGATAACGGTTAACTGCTCTACGAAATTGCAGCCCGTTCGACAAGACGCGTTTTTTTTGGGGGGGGGTTATAATAACTGGGGCGCGCAAATCTGGCTCAATGAAATCGAGACGGGTGGCGCGTCGCTATGCTAGTTTTTGAAATCTGATTATTGAAACAAGTAGCTGTTCGAACCGGAGGAGAAGCCGCCAGTAGCTGACGCTGTTCGAACGAGCGCTAAGCAGTGCGGGTGTCGAAAAACCGACCCAACCGAGGTTGACTACCGGCGCGGTCGGACAACCCCATCTCACAGTTACCGATTGCTAGCGAACGGCTTGAGACGCTTCGACCAGGAAGTGCAGTTTGACGCTGAAGTGTTGTTCGAAATACTCTTTCTTTTCATTTAGTGCCCATGCTTCCGCGAGGCAGTTTTCGCCGGGTTTCAGGAATGGAACGAGCGACAGCATCTTCTGGGGCTTGATACCAGCAACGGTGTCGGTCGACTGATAGGGATTCATCATCACTTTGAGCTCGTCGATCACCTGATGGTGGCTACGGTCGAGCGCTTCAGCCACTCTAAGAATTGCCGCCAGATCTTGAACTATCGGTTTCATGGTCGGATTGAGCGCCTGCCAGGCTTCATGCGTTTCTTTAGGTACCGCTCCGCGATGATAGCGAGCAACGGAGGCGATCATCTCCACCTGCTCTTCGCTGTGTCCCAACAATCCGCCGTGTCGGATCAGGTAGTAGCTGTGTTTATGATGTCCGTTACGGGCGATAAAGTTACCTACATCATGCAGCATCGCGGCTGACCATAGGATATGTCCTACCTCCTCGTCATGGTCATGCAGAATTCCTTTGGTTTGCAGAAAAATGGAAGATGCAAGTCTTGCTACTTGCTCAGGATGTTCGAAGCCGGAATCATATTTTTCCAGCAAATAGTGCACGCTTTCAGACCGCGGATCACTATGACCTTTCAGCGATGCGTTAAGCCATCCGGTTTGAAGAAAGCGATCTACAACTACGCCTTCGCGAAGAGCAGAGGAACAGACCGTGATTTCGTCAGCGGCGAGCGAGCGCATCGTCTCGAGCAGAACGATCGCACCGGCGAGAATAGTCTGGCTACGGTCTTGCGACACACCCTTGATACGCTCGCCATTTAGCGCGCAACGCTCGATATAGGTGACAATTTCTTCCAATCGCTCGATAGGCATACGCCAGCCGTGCAATGGCTCGTTGGTTCTGCCGGTCTGAACGCGGTCGAGCTTCGCCAAAGCTTGCACGGTACCGGAGGTTCCGATCAGTCGATCGTATCCGCCTACCGCCTGAATCCGAGCAGCAGCAGGCTTTAGCATTCCCCGCACTTCGCCGTGCAACTCTTTAAGACTGTCGAGCGTGACGCCCTTTTTGAAATATCGCAAGGTCAATCGGGCGCCGCCAAGCTTATAAGATTCAGCGAAATATGAGCGATTGCGATCGGCAGCGACAATCTCGGTGCTACCACCGCCGATATCAACAACCACGAATCTCTGTTTCAACTCGGGCATGCTAAAGAGCACACCCAGATAGATCAGGCGCGCCTCTTCCTTTCCGGAGATCGTTCGGGCATCGAGCTTGAGCTCCTGCCTTATTCTCTCGATTGTCTCCTGTCCGTTGCGAGACTCTCGAACAGCGGAGGTAGCGACCGCCTGAACGTGCGTGGCACCTTTGCTTTGTGCGAGCTTGAGCATGTCGCGCAGGATGCCTTTAGCGGTATCGTAGGCAATATCATCGATGTAGTGCGCACCGAGCGCTCGCCTGAAGAAGGGCGCTATTTCTTTCACCCGAGTAATAACTTCGAAATCGCCCTTGTCTTTGGATGCTCGACAAACAATCATGTGAAATGAGTTGGTACCCATGTCGATGCAGGCCAAAACCGGACCTCCGGACAGCTTGGCCCAGCTGCCGGTGCGTTTGGGACCAGAACTTTTCGACTTTGGGCTCATTTTCCGCTCAGGCTCTCCACAGCATTCAACGTCCGCACATAATCAAGCGCTTGTCGAGCTGCTCTCTCAGCACTAGCGACACAATCCGGCAGACCGACGCCGTTATATGAATTGCCGGCAAGAAAGACACCAGGTAATGAATCCTGAGTTCTTTTCATCAAGTAGTCTACTCTGTCTGAGTGTCCGAGGTTGTATTGCGGCATGCTGAGTGGGAAGCGATTGACCGTCGCAAAATCCGGGCGGGATTTCACACCTAGATAATACTCCAGATCGCGGCATACCAATTCGATTAGTCTATCGTTCGGCATATCAAGAAGTTCTGCTTGCAATGCACCGCCAACAAATGCACGAATGGTTACCGAGCCATTTTTCGCACGGTTGCCAAACTTGTTGCTGGCAAAACTGGCTGCCAGTATCGATCGACCCTCACGGGCCGGCACCACGAAGCCAAAGCCATTCATGGGGTGCGGAATGTCGGTTCTGTCAAACGATAAATTGACAACTGCGGCAGAGGCGAATTCGATGTCGGATAATTTCTCGGACAAGTGCGGATCACAAGATCGGACAATATCAGCCAATCGATAAGACGGTACAGCGCAAACAACAATGTCGAATAGCTCTTGCCCGGATTCGGTTGTGAGAAGCCAGTCTTGGCGCTCTCGAGTCAATCGCGTGACGGCGCACCGTCTGCGAATTGCAGCATTTCCTAGCGCATTTTCCAGCGCATTGACCAGCGTTTGAACACCATTCTTCAGCGTCACGAACATGGAGTATCTGGCACCAGATACAGTACCGCCGTCGGGACGATTCAGGCGATTGCGTTTAAACAACCCGCGAATAATGCTGCCCTCAGTGATCTCAGATTCGACAAATTGCGGAAGAGTCGAACTAGCACTCAGCCTGGAAACATCTCCGACATAGATACCTCCGACCATCGGTTGCGCCACCTTTTCGAGCGCTTCCCGTCCCAATCGACGAAGGATGAAGGATTCCACGGTTTCGTCCTGGAAGAGACGTCGTCGGGGTGCCACCAACTCTAGTGCCATTCGCAATTTGCCGGCAAGCGAGAAAAGCGGTGAGCCCATAAGCGGTCCTAGGTTGCCTGGAGCCACCATGACGAACCCATCCGGCAATGAGTGCAGCCGTCCATTGCACGCGACCAGCGACCGGCGATTGAGTTGCTCCGTCTCAATTATCTGATTTTCAATACCAAGATCGCGGCAAAGGTTTACAACCCATGGCTTGGTAGAGAGAAAAGCATCAGGTCCGTGCTCTAGAACATATCCTGACGAAGTCTTAGATGTCTGAATCACCCCTCCTGCCCGAGAGCCACTCTCAAATAATTGCAGGAGCGCCTGACGCCCCTCTTGTTCCAGCAGGACTTTCAGTCGATACGCGGCACTGAGACCGGTTATCCCGGCACCAATAACGGCAACTCTAAGGCGCTCGGATTGCTGACTCATTTACGACCTGCCCGACAGGATATGCACAATCTCAACCAGATATTTCACATTGTCCGGCGGCGTCTCAGGCAGAACACCATGCCCCAGGTTAAATACATGTCCGGCTCTGCCAGCGGCTTTATCGAGAATAATCTTGGTCTGGCGTTTGATCTCATCCCTATCGGACTGCAGGACGATTGGATCGAGATTACCTTGAATCCCCTTTTCACCAATCAAGCGCCAGCCTTCATCAAGATCGATTCGCCAATCGACGCCGATGACTTCTGCATCGGTTTGACTCATCAGAGGTAATAAACCGCTTGTCATGGTCCCGAAATAGATTATTGGAGCTCGCCCCTTCACGGCGGCTATCAGCTCTTTCATGTGAGGCAGAACATATGTTGAATAATCGGACGGTGACAGGCATCCAACCCAACTATCGAAGATCTGCACGGCGCTCGCGCCGGCTTTGATTTGAGCGATAAGGTAGGCGCCAGTCAAGGAGCTCAGTCTGCGCATAAGAGCATCCCAAGCTTCTTTCTCGTTGTACATCAGTCGCTTGGTCCGCTCATAGTTACGACTTCCGCCGCCTTCAATAGCGTACGACGCAAGCGTGAATGGTGCTCCGGCAAAACCGATCAAAGGTGTCTTGCCGTCAAGAGCGCGAGCAGTCAAAGCAATGGCCTGAAGCACATAGTCCAGATCGCGCTCGGGAACGACCTCTTGAAGTGCCTCAACATCCTTGACCGCCTGAATGGGGTTGTCCAACACAGGACCGCCGCCCTTCTCGAAACGCAGTCCAAGCCCCATCGGCTCGAGCGGCAGCAAAATATCGGCGAAAATTATTCCGGCGTCGACACCAAGCTGCTCTACCGCCATTACAGTCACTTCGCAGGCGAGTTCCGGGCTCTTGCAGAGCTCCAAAAAACCGACCCGGGAGCGAATGTCTCGGTACTCCTTCTGGTAGCGACCGGCCTGGCGCATGAGCCATACCGGTGTGTAATTAACCAGTTCTCGCTTCAGCGACTTTATGAAGACACTATCTAGTTGCGATGTTGATACCATGACACCTTCAGCCATCCGCCTCGGCGCGATGCCAAGAACTGGGACGTCAGGAAATACTACCACGCCATGTTAATATGGCACCTTGGATTGAAGAAACATAGAGCGGTTTTGCAACACATTCGTGCCCTCTAGCTCCGAAAGTTTAGCTCCCAATAGTACCCACTCAGAGGTGTTGGTTCTGGGTGGTGGTCCCGCAGGTGTCAGTTGCGCCCTGGAGTTGAAAGACTGTGGCATTGACAGTTTGATTCTAGAACGGGCGACACATCTAGGCGGTCAGTTGGTAGATATTCCAACTGCAATTCCAAACCTGGCGTCGGGACGGGCGGAGTCAGGGAAGGACCTCAAAGATCGTCTCTGCCGGGCCGCCGAACAAGTCGGTCTGCGGATCGCATATGGTCAGAACGTGCGAGTTTGCGAGCTCGCCGCCAAGCGACTGCTGACAGAAGAGGCGTGCTACACGTACGACTTCCTATTTCTCGCCACCGGCTATCGCTTGAGGACCTTGGAGAGCCTTACCGGCTTGGACAAACATGTAAACGATCTAGCTTATCGAACAGGCACTATCATGGAACAATTCGTTGGAAAGCGGGTAGCGGTGGTCGGTGGCGGCGAAAGTGCCTTATACGAGGCGCTGGAACGAGAGAAGACCGCCAAAACTGTTACCCTGATTGTGCGTTCCAACGTTTTCAAAAGCAGGCCTGCACTGGTTGCAGAAGCGCTCGACAAAGTGAAAATCGAAATTGTTTACAGCCACGAGATTGAGGCCCTATGCGGGAATAGCGAACTCGACAGCGTAATTCTGCGCTCCACCGTGGACGATACCACGAGAACGATTGCGATTGATAAAATTGTCGCGAAAATAGGCTATGCACCCAACACCGAGATGTTCCTCGGTCAGGTTGAGATGGACAGGCTCGGGCACATAAAAACTGGACCGGACTGCTGCACGTCCATATCCGGTGTCTTTGCAGGCGGCGACATCGTCACACCAGGTTACGATAGAATTGCCACAGCAATGGGTCACGGAAGCACAGCAGCCAACGAGATCAAGAACATACTTCGAAAAGCAAAATAATTGATGCTGGAATTGGTCCCCGGGGTATGAAATCAGCAAGCGGTCTGAGTAAAATTAACTCTTCCCGGTTTGGGACGGGCGATGGTGAAAATTGAGCTAATTGGCATTGTCTTGATATTCGTCGGCATATTCGTCGTCGGTATTATTTTCTTTGTTTTCGTCGCCCGAGCGTCAGGAATCTTTGGCAAAAAAGTTGATCCTCGGAAGGAATTTTTCAAAGAGGTTGAGGACGCCAGGGAGGCTCAAAATCTCGAGAAGAACCCAATAAGCTACGATGTCACCGGGACATGGAAAGGCGAAGGCGATGGCTACTTCGGAATTGGCAGAGACCTGGTCATAGATTTGACCCAGGAGCATTCAGCCATCAGAGGACGGCTGACGGATCAGTTCGGTTATAGCGACTTTTCCGGAATGTATATCTGGCCCTATCTATGGTTCGAATTTGAACGGCACGGTACCTCTTTCGAATTTCGAGGTGTGATAACAGAGATTCCAGGCGGCAGTACGATTAAAGGCAAGTATCGATACTTCCATGAAGACGCCAACTGGAGCGTCACGCTGAAGACCAGCCAAAAATCTGTTTATATCGAAAGCCCAAGCGGCCGGTATCGTGCCACTACAGCCAGTATCAATTTGAAAGATAAAGCGATAGAGCAGGCCTTCCCGCAAACTCCAGCCATGTTTTCAGACGACATAACCGAAAGCGGACGATTTAAGGCCGACCCGGACAGGTGTCCGGACTGTAACGGCGAGATCGAACAAATCTACTCTTTTTGTCTTTACTGCGGGACAAAAAAGGAATAGACTTGACAGCCAGGACTTGGTCAGATCCAATCCGTATCATCAGCTACGGAACGGAATCTGCTCTAGGGAGGCCCAAAAGATGGCACATCACGATTCTGTACACAATTCGCCCAACGAAACAAAATCTAATCACGTCGTTCCTTCGACTGTCGAAGGCGGCGAAAGCGTCGACTGCTCGCCCGATCCGAGCGCGCAGATACTCGACCCAAATCTGATCGATTTCAGACCAATCCCAAGAGACGACATGGCGCTATTTCGCGAAAGAAAAGTAGACGCCGTCGATTCCGCAGCCGTTTAATATTCGATTTACAGCATAGTTCGTCAGTCTACCCTGGCTTCAGCTCGGGGAGCTTGCCGAGTTCAACGTCCAGCATGCCGATTTCTACGAAGCCGTTGGGATTGACATGTGTGAGTATTGGCTCAGCTGCCAATCTGAAGTGACTGGGGCGAAGAAAACATCGTCGCCAAGTCAACCATTTTTGGCTGTCGGTCAATTTCGCATACGCGGTATGTCTACGCGATAATCAGAGAGACGCCTCTTCTCGAAGTTGCTCCATTTTCCTAAGGCAGTTAACCGTCATCGGGCTCCACCTCTAGGACGCCTCTTGTCGAACTTGCTCTATTTTCCTAAGGCAGTTAACCGTCATCGGGCTCCACCTCTAGGACGCCTCTTGCCGAAGTTGCTCCATTTTCCTAAGGCAGTTAACCGTCATCGGGCTCCACCTCGACACACGTCCTGCCGGGTGCGTTTATTGGTCGGAACCCGTCGCACTAAGGCGAAGTCTTCACAACCAGACAACCGGAAAGCTTGTCGTGCAGCGTCTGTTTTTTCGCGCTTTTCAATGCCATCGCATAACCACCAAATAGCAACAGCATGGAAAGTAGCCTTGTACCATGCCTCAGTAAAACTGCCAGCAAGCCTGGTCTCTTGCCATTTACCGTGGTCACTTTCATCCCGACGACGAGTTTGCCAACTGTTCCTTGCAATGGAGAACTCTCCATTATTACGTGGTAGAGCAGATTGACAAGAACGAGAGAACCAATCGTGCACATCCATATAAATGTGGAGGACTCAGTCGGACCGGCCACATCCCTTGCGTGAATGTGCTGCTTCGTGAGTTCTATGAAAAATGGAAACGCAATACCGGGCAGTAATCCTTCCATAAAGAAGAATCCGGGAATTTGAGGCACGAATATGGATGCGTCGATTTTGGTGATGAGCATCGGCAAGAACAATGCCAAAGGAATGCTGATCGCCATAAACACAAGTGCTTCCATCAGAGCTGCCAAGCCACGAAGAAAGAACGGAGCGTACTCAGTCTCCTTTTCCTGGTCCATCTCAACTACTGTTTCCATCGAACTGTCCTCTGGTCCTACCAGGCTCGGATAAGCGTTAACACTGACAATTAACCAATCTCATTTAAATCGAAGTTTCCACCGGCTGAGATGGAGGTAAAGTATTAGTGCCTGTACTCTGACAGCTCGAGCATACATTCGTTTTTGATACGGAACAAACGCTCTCGCGAATCGTACAGGTATTTTTTTCATCAACGATTACTCTCATTGCTGGATTCGAGAATACTAGACTCGCGTAGCGCAAAGACCTTTTCTATCACCTCAGCAACGACCTGATTCGGGGTCGAGGCACCAGCCGATACACCGATCACCACAGGTGATGCTGGCAACCAGTCGTCAGATACAACTAAATCAGTCCTGTGCGGAGGCTGATGGCGGATCGACGATGCAGAAACAATGCATGAAGGTCCGTCGATATGATACGAAGGCACCCCTTTGGTCAGCGCAATCTCGTGGAGATGTCCAGTGTTGGAAGAGTTGAACCCACCGATAATAAGCATGACGTCGAGACGCTCTTCAATCAGACTCAGCATTGCGTCCTGACGTTCTTGGGTGGCATCGCATATAGTATCGCCCGGGCTGAGGAAATGATCGTTGAGCATGGTCGGACCAAATTTCGAAAGCATGGTTCTCTCAAAGAGCTTGCCGATTAACTCTGTCTCTCCCTTTAGCATCGTTGTTTGATTGGCGATACCGATTCGCACGAGATCCTTTTCCGGATCGAATCCTTGCGAACACGCCTGTTTAAACCGTTCGAGGAACTCTCTAGCAGAGCCGCCATGGAGAATATAATCGCCTACCAATTCCGCTTCTTGCAAGTTTTGAACAATCAGGTAAGTCTCGGCCCGAGAAGAAGTTGCGATAGTTTCTTCGTGGTTGTATTTGCCGTGAATAATCGCTGTAAAATCACTCTGTGCGAATTTCTGCACGCGATTCCACACGCGAGAGACCCAGGGGCACGTGGTATCAACGACGTCGCATTTGCGTTGCTCGAGGAAGTGCATCTCCTCCACACTCGCTCCAAACGCAGGCAAAATCACGACATCGCCTTCATTAACACAATCGAGATCCTTAGTACCATCTTCCCGTATCGAAAGGAAGTCGATGGACATGTCTCGTAGATGCGAGTTTACGAGTGGGTTATGAATGATCTCGTTAGTGATCCAGATTTTTCGATCAGGAAAATGGCGTCGAGTTTCATAGGCCATCGACACGGCGCGATCGACACCCCAGCAAAATCCGAAGGCTTCCGCCAGTCTAATCGTAATATCGTTGCGAACGAGAGTATTGCCTCCCTCCTTCAACTCAGCGATTAGATTTGACTCATAAGCGCGCTTCAAATCCTCTTCGACAACATCCTGGAGACCGAATCCTTTTCTATGATAGGTCTGGTTTTTCATTGAAAAAATTCTCTTTGCAGCTAGTCCGAATTTTACCGGAGTTTACCCAAGTTTTGCGCTTGAAACGGTAAACAGGGTGTTATTATTTCATTGGCTTACACTTACTATGGACCCTAGTTGACAAGCATAAGTCAAGGTGAGGAGCGTTTGTATCAGGGGTGATCAAATCCCTTGGGTCCGTAAACGGGGAGGAAATTTCGTGAAAAAGTCGTTCTTAACACTTCTTGCTGCAGTCGCTCTGACGACGTCACTCTGCGGACCAGCGCGCGCAGAAGACATGAAGGAAATGGCAACCAACGCAGCATGGTTCCCAGTCAAGGCTCTAGCTGTAGGAACAGGTATGGTAGTCGGCATCCCAGTCGCCGTGACCCGTAGAAGCTCCAATCGCTGCATCGAATACACGCAGAACTTTGCTGAGAAAATCGGCGGCAAAGAGCACATTCCACCTATGGTATTCGCCAGCATCATGGGAATGCCATTCGGCCTTCTCGTCGGCACGGGTGAAGGCTTCTACTATGGTGGCAAAAATGCCATCACCCACGGCGTAGAAGAGAAGCCGTTCCAACTCTCCACCTTCAGCCTCGATCCTGAACTGGAATAGATAGGTCATAAAATGTCGAGAAGGGCGCATGCAACGC
Source organism: Candidatus Obscuribacterales bacterium (assembly GCA_019746975.1). Taxonomy (GTDB): domain Bacteria; phylum Cyanobacteriota; class Vampirovibrionia; order Obscuribacterales; family Obscuribacteraceae; genus JADYXR01. Next base: position 21,750 of record JAIERK010000073.1, on the reverse strand, counting down.
ATGCGCCCTTTCTGTTGCGTATGAAAACAATCTCGCCGACAGGCTTACAATTCAATATCACAATAGATGACAAAAAATATTTTGTACATATTCGCTGACAAGACGAGTACCATCTATGCGCTTGGCTCAGGAGCTAGTCAAATGGAACATTTTGAATTACGTGCACTTATTTTCGACATGGACGGAGTTTTGATCGACTCAGAGCCAATGCACTTCCAGGCCTTCCAGAAATTTTTCGAGGGTCATGGACTCGACTACACGGCAGAGCAAAATGCGCTCTATTTAGGCAGAAAGGATATGGAGATTGCCGCCGAATTGATAAATCAATTTGCATTGAAGATGAGCGCAGCGGAAGTCGTGGAGCAGAAGGAAGAGATCTTTCAAAAACTGGTCAGATCTAATGCGATACCCAGAGAAGGGGTCATAGAAACGCTGAAAAAGGCGAAAGCACTCAATGTAGACTCCGCAGTAGCTTCATCAGCGACGATGCCGAGCATCAAATTGATCGTCGATACACTCAGTCTCAATGACTTCTTTCACAATCTCACCTCTGGTGATGAGGTGAGGCATGGTAAACCAGCGCCGGACGTTTTTCTGCTCGCAGCCGAAAGAATGAGAGTCGATCCACAACACTGTCTGGTAATTGAAGATACGGAGGCTGGTGTAGAGGCGGCAAAGGCAGCAGGAATGAAGGTTGTCGCAATTCCGTGTGAGGCGACTAAACACCAGCTACATAGACGCGCCGATCTGAAAGTTGATAGTCTCCTTGAGTTGAACCTTCAAGAATGGGTACGAAATTGGAGCGCAGCAACTCCATAAGTTGAATATCGGACACTGAACCGAAAACAACTCAAATCTCACTGGAAAGTTGGAATTGACAAGCATGCATTAGATTCATGTGGGTATAAAAGCTTGGGAGTGTTGACTTTCTTCAATAAAAATAGGGCATAGGATACTTCATATGAGAACAATTCCAAAGGAGCGAATACTAAGAGTCAACTGTCCCGGCTACGGAACAGACGCTCATTGGAACCTGGGTCGCGCCAAAAGCCTGAACAGCTACAGCGCCATTATCGTTAATCCTGTCAGCATCGCTCACCTATTCGACAAGGATCCGGAGCTCGTTCGGAAAGTGGATCAGTCGCTCGCCGAAGGGCAGACTACGATAGCCATTGATGATGACTTACTATTGCGCAATCTGTCTGCAGAAGTCGATAGCAGAATTCTGGAGCTATCAGATTTCCTCACTCAAGGTGGTGTGTTGGTTTACTTTCTCTGCAGGCCGTTCTTGATCCAGGGTCCGTCAATCGCTCTCGACAATTACTACTGGCTGGAAAGTCTCGTACCCGACCAACCGGTCGAACGCAACGTCAGACACATGAGCGCGGTGTCGCACGGTCGATTGATCGAGCCAACTGAAGATGGAATGACCTCGGAATTCAGCCAGTATCTGCAACAGCACGGACTGGAGTGGAGCACGCTTATTCGCTCTGAGTATCTGACAGAAGGCTACAACGTGTTAGCCGAAGCCGGGGCACGAAAATGCATCGCCGGGCAATTATTCATCGTTGAAAGCAGTGGGAAAGTAGTATTTCTGCCTTCTCCGTACTCGCCGGATTTCGATAAGACTCTCATCGATTGTCTCAATAGATGGTATCAAACCAAGGATCCTTCACCTGAGGAGCTCGAAGCAGAGCACCTGGAGTCGCAGGTCGCTCTAGCGTATGCCGCACAGTCCTTACCACAAGCCGGACCTGTGCTCTTCGATCGAGATCAGGCGAATTACGAACCAATTGCATCCGCGCAAATGGATGTCACACCGGCCGCTCCAGCGCCACAACCTGAGCTGCAAACAGCTCAGGCTGTGACACCCGCACCACAATTCGAGACCGATCTGTCCATGATTGCGGAGACAGTATCGCAGGAGGCTCGTCGCTTTGAAGAAGCAGTAGCCAATAGAGTTGCGCAGGAACCGCAGAAGAAAAATACAACCAGCATTGACTTGTCAATATTCGCACAGACGGCTCGACAGCTCGTTCAGCAGGCCAATCAACCAGAGCCTCAGGTCGAGGAGATGCCGATGACGACACCGAGCGCTACAGTAGAAAATCAGCCTGAACCGCCAAGCTCAAATAGCGATGATTTGTCGACTGGCTCGCACGGATCATTGCGATCTATTCTTTCAGATGTCGCTCCATCGCTTCCAAGCAGCGTGCATCCGGAAAATACAGCGCCTTCCGTGCTAGCGATGGAAGAGGAAGTAGAGTTCGACCAGGGTAATAATGCAGCACCATCTGTGGAGGCAGCCCCCGAGATTCAACCAGCCACGCCAGAGCCAGAACCCGAACCACAACCAGTTCTGGAGCAGCCGCCGGTGCGGCCATCGGAGCCTGTAAGACAATCTCATGGTGGTCTTCCCGCCGCACAGTTCACACCACCGACTCCAAAGTCGATGAGCGCTCTTTTCAGCGATGACGACGAATTCGCGACCAGCGCCGCGGCAAACACGGTAGACCCTTCGTCGGATTCGGGATTCTTCAACCAGATTGCCAGCGCTTCGCCACAACCATCGCAGACACACAATGGACCAGCAGATGAAGAGTTTGAATTCTCCGAACCGGAGAGCCCGACTACAGAAGAAGCGACGGCCCCACCGGTTGATCTTCCCGCGTTCGAACAACCCTCGATAGATGTGCCGGAGGCACCGACGCCCGCACCAAAACTTGTTTCACCTGATGGAGATAGTGCTGTGACTTCAAATAACAACGATCCCTCCAATCACGAAAACAAATCTACAATGGACTTACTTCGCGAACTCGAGAAGGCACAGCGCCCGTTGGAGCCTCAGCCCACGAGTCAACCGACTATGCCCGCCCCAGGCGGCGATGGCATGCCGAGACCCGTTCTCAACAGTTTCGTGAAGAAGGATACGAGCGACTTTGCAGTCCAGGAGACGGCTAGACCAATAGTCGCTCCGTCGATCAATCCGCCAACAACTTATGCACAACCGCCCGCCGCGGCTCAACCAAAGAGCACGCTCGGTGCCTTGACTCAACCGGCAGAACCAAGAGCTAGTGCACCGCAAGCCCCCGTTATCGATGCGAATAAGGAGAACAGCTATATGTCCAATATGAACGTTCCAGACTGGTGCAGACAGTACTCATTCTCCTATCTCGACGAGCTGAAAAAAGAGCAGTCCACTCTGGCGAGCCAGTTGCAAGATGTTCAAGCCAAGTTGAATACAGTCGATAGTAAAATCGCGTCAGTAGAGCAGCTCAAATGCGCCTTGCTGGCAGGCGAAGGTGAAGCGCTCAAGGAAGCTTCCGGTCTGGTTCTTGCAAGACTCGGCTGGTCGGTCAATCATGGCAGCACACCAAATGAAGTACTACTTCTCAACGTCGATCTACCGGAAGCTCTGGTCCGAATCGTACGTAGCGAAGCACATTGCGACAGGTCGGAAGTAGCTCAAGTATCCGGCGCCGCGATCGCTTTCTGGGAAAAACACGACATCGAACCGAAAGGATTGCTGATTGCCTGCACATGGGCCAATGTCAGTCCACAAGCAAGGACTCAACGCGATTTCGAGGATGCGGTCGCAGAGTTTGCTCGCAAGAAGAATCTTTGCTTAATGACTACGCTCCAGATGATCGGTATTTACCGCGATCTCGAACTTGGCATAGTGACTGCCGACGTGGTGAGAAAGCAAATGCTCGACACCAACGGGTGCCTGACAGGCTACACTGTCGAAGCACCGAACATGGTCGGAGCCAGAGCATAAGCCAGGCTGAGACGATAACAACACGAGGTCTTCATTAGCAAAGGTGACGACGCTACCGACAGTACTTATTTCAGGTGCATCAGAGGAGCTCTCTTCCCGAATCGAGCAGTTGATTCGAAGCCAAGCTGAGCTCTCTTTCGTGTCCAGCGTTGCTCCGGACCAGGTATCATCATCAGAGGACCTCAAGGCCAAACTGATTTGGATAGAGCTGGAGTCAGATCCACTCGGCAATTTAGCCGTCCTAGAAGCATTGATCAAATCCAACCCTAATACGTTCTTCGTCGTCAGCAAGGAGGATTTGGAACCGAATCTCGTTAAGAGAGCAATGCAGATAGGCGCGCTCGACTTCCTCGATCATAAAGGCTGGGCCGCCCAGATTCGAAGTGTAATCAGGCGAGTCATGGCGAAAGAGTATGGTTCAAAGCCACAGACGAGCAGTGCTGGTCGAGCAACACCAGGCAGTAACTGGAACCAACTCAACAATTTGAAGATCCAGGCGAGCAGCTCCACTTTTCGGCGCGTGGATGCCACAAAGGACTCAGTCTCTAGACAACCATCGGAATCGGAACGCGAGTTGGCATTTTCGCAAGACGAAGACGAGCCCGTCCAGGAATCGTTGCAAGAAGTCGTCACCGACACATATACAACTGAAGAGATTCAAGAATCACAGGAATATTCAGAAGGCGAGCAGGCGCAGGAATACGCCGAAGGCTACAGCGAAGAAGAGGTTCAATACGCCGAAGGCTACAGGGAAGAAGAGGTTCAATACTACTATACCGAAGACGGTCAACTGCTCTACTACACGGAAGATGGTCAGGCCTATACAGAAGACGGGCAGGCATACGCCGGTCTGGTATATTCACAAGATGGGCAAGTCTGGGGTCCGGATGGTGAGCTGCTGAGTGGCGAAGAGTACAGTCAGGAAGAGGCTTACGTTGCCGAGGATGCTCAATCCGAAAGTGTCTCCGAAGTTTGGCAAGAAACCACCGGTGATGGCTCAGAGCAAGAAGCGGATAGCCCAGAGGGATATTCAGAGCTACCCCCGGGCTATACTGAAGACGAGCAGGGTTACACAACTGACAGTCCGGCAGAAGAAAGTCCTTCCCAGGAAGAGTACGAAGGCTCCTATGGAGAGGAGTCGGCACTTGGACTGAGCGGAGAGTTTAAGGCGAATCACCTTCGCCAATTGGCAGAGTCCGGTAAGTTTCCTGCAGCGACGCTAACCGACGCCCCCTTAGAGGAACCGCTCTTCCCACCGGAGCCTGATGCTGATACTGCCGGTGGCACTATGGTCGAGCCGCCGGAGAAAGCCAGATGGGGTGAATTAGACTCAATTATCTCGACACCGAAAAGCGAAGAAAAAAAAGCAGCCAACAAGTGGGCCGATCTAGACTCAATTGCGACGAAACAGAAATCGGAGAAAGAGGCGACCAGTAAGTGGGGCGAGCTCGATGCATTGAGTAAACCCGCTTCAACAGCCAAAAGCACGGAGCCCACGAGCAAATGGGGAGACCTGGATGCTATCGCAGCGTCCGGACAAACGGCGCAAGAGGACACAGGCAGCACCTGGACAGAGTCGGAGGAAATTGGAAGCGAAGTTTCGGTTGATATCGGCATACAATCGTCTTCCAATTGGAGCGAACTGGGTGAGATAACAGCGTCATCAGGCGCAATAGGTTCCACCGCAAAGCAATGGGGAGATCTTGACTCCATCGGCACCGTGAAGCCATCCGAGAGTAAAGCCGCCGGCAAATGGGGTGAGCTTGACGCGATCGGATCAAAAAGTGCCAAAACATCTTTTCCTAAAGGAGAGGCCCCGGAAGGCGCACAACGAAAGGCATCCGGAAAGTGGGGCGAGCTTGACTCCATCCACGCAAAATCTCCTGGGAATGATCCCCAACCTGCAATCGTCAACAAGTTTACTCGAAAGACTCAAAACGTCGAACTCCCCAAGCTTCCCGATGCCAAGCCGACAGCTGATAAAGAGTCAGTCCCGACTGATGCTAAGAAGTGGGGCAATCTCGACGAAATCGCAAGCCCTCGAAAAGTCCTTGGTCCGGAAGAGTCGAAGTGGGGCAATCTTGACTCCATCCCTACACCTGGCAAGAAAGTTCAAGAACCAACTGCAGCCTGGGCCGGCGATCTGGACACGATCCCGACTCCAAAAGCAGGGTCCGGACCCGTGACTGGACCTGCATTAGTCGAAGGGGCATTGCCAATTGGGCAGGCCCAATCAACCGAGGCATCCAAGTGGAAGATGGGCATGTCCACGGACATGTCCTCCGGCGCTCGAGAAGTGGGCGCCATGAGAGACAAGCTAAAGGACTCCATCACGCCCGTAAAAATTAGTTGGGGCAAGCTCCACTGGGTGGTGGCGGCTGTAGTACTAGCCTTGCAATTTTACCTGGTCTTCAGTTTCTGCAACTATCCGACACCGCCAGCTGAGATCTCCATGGGACGCTAGATCATTTTTCGCACGGCACTATATATGGTGACCACCTAGTGGTCGGTAAGCTGATCGATTTTAGCCGCCAGAATAAAATCGCTTTCGGTCAGACCATCGACCTTATGAGTCCAGAGGTCAATACGAAGCTCACCCCATCTCACGAGCAGATCCGGGTGATGCCCCTCGCTTTCGGCGATTATGGCAATCTTGTTAGCTAGTTCCATCGCGCTTTTGAAATCATCGAACTTGTATGACTTAACTAATCGACGATCTTCATTACAGACCCAGTTGCGTAACTCTCGAAACAGCGGCGCTATTTCGCTGCTGGTCAATGGCGATACACCACCGCGACAGGGAACACAATTTTTCTCGGCAAGACCCACAGCGTTGACCTCGTAATCTTTCAAGCATCCACCGGAATTACGTCATCTCCTTGGGACCAAGCATCGACTAAGTCATGAGGATCCTCTAGCACTTCCATAGACATCGGTTCGTCCGGAGCCCGCTCGACCTCCAACGGCAACCGCTGAACAATTCGCTCAATATTGTAGAACAAATTGAAGCTCACCCTGGACATCTGAGCCATATGTAGAGCGTCGTAGAGAGAAAGGAGCCACGGTAAGAATGTCCAACAAAGGGCACAATAGACAATTCCAGAAATGCGTTCGCCCAGATAAAATTTGTGCATACCAAAATTGCCGAGGATAACAGCCAACCAAATTGCTGTCCGTTTGTCTCTACCACCTTCTACTGCCTTGTGCGCCGCTTCGATCAACTGGGCTTTCTTGAGTCCCAGTGGCGGTCCGAGCGGAATAGGCTCACCAGGCGCAACCAAGAGCTCCGTCGTCACAGGTGGTCCACTGTATCCACAGATGCAGTTGGCATCTGCTTGTTTTGCGGATCTAACTCGATAGACCTCGGATTCGGATAGCAAACGCCGACAAAATGCACAATAGAGCGCTACGGAAAGAAGCTCGCGTTCTTTCGGTGCCCGAAAGTTAACCGCCGGATCGCCCGGAGAGGATGCCGATGTCTTGTGATTGAGGTAGTCTATACGTTTTTGAAACTGCTGCTTCTGCGATTCATTTTTAGCCAGGTGCTCGGCGCGCACCAGCTGCTCTATTGCTTCTTTACCTTTATTCAGTTTCAAGAACGAGTCGGCAAGACGTTGACGTGCCTTGATCTCACAATCTTGTTTTCCCTCGAGACCATGAACGCGCTTGAGGGCTTCGGCAAAACAAGCATGAGCCTCATCGTAGGAGCCGTCTCTAAATGCCACCTTCCCTCGTTGCATCCACTTGCCGAAAGCTTTCATCAAATCTGTTTCGAACGTCAACTCGCCCTTAATCACCGGAATTTCAAACGAAGACACCGACTGTCCGCAGCTATGACAATAAATCTGCCACGGCTCCAGCTCAGTACTGCATATCGGGCAGCCTATCATGCCGGTCTCGCTATTTTGAGCAATCTCTGCCAATCAACTCTCCTGCAAAGCTTCTACATCCTCAACTTCAATAGTTATCTGGATACTTCTCCAGTATTACCTTCTTGGATGTCTCGCCGGCAGGCTCCAGCCGCCTTAAATCGAAGTTCATCTCATCACCAGGCTTGAGCGTCGCCAGAATATCTCTAACCTCATCAGATGATGTAACCGATTTTTTGTTCACTCGCATAATAATGTCCCCAGGCCTTATTCCGACTTTGGCTGCCGGTCCTTGATTGACGACTGCCTTCACTAAAACCATCACGGGGTGTCCGGGTAATGTATGTGCCTTCTTCCTGTCCGGATCGATATCCTCCATGTAGATACCGAGGAAAGGGCGCGGGATACCGCCTTCTTCGATCAGTTTTCTCGCAACCTGGCTGACGGTATCGGAGGGAAGTGCGAAGTTGATACCAAGAACTCCTCGATTTGCCGCAGCTACCGCTATACCAATAACCTCTCCATCGAGGTTGACGACCGGTCCTCCAGAATTGCCTGGCGCTATCGAGGCATCGGTTTGAATGAGAGGTATGTGATGGTTGAAGTCAGGAATCACCCGATTGAGAGCGCTTACTACACCGATGGTGACGGTATGATCGAATCCATGCGGACTTCCTATCACTATCGCCCAATCGCCTACTCTCACCCTCCTGGCGTCAGCGAAATGGGCGACGGGCAAATTGTTGGCGCTGATCTTTACTATGGCAAGATCGGAATAGGCATCTCGAGCCACGACGGCGCCTTGATATTCACGGTGATCGGCAAGCGTCACTCGAATTTCAGCACCGGGTGCAACCACATGATTGTTGGTCAGAATGTGACCTGTCGTGGAAACAATCAGACCGCTTCCCTGCGATTGCCCTGGATAACTTCTCGGCGTCGGTCGTGCATTCGGAGGCGGTTGAAAAAATTTTTGGGTCGATTGAAAGGGAGCGGCAACGGGCTCCGGGACTCGTCGAAACCTCGTATCAATATTAACAACGGTCGGGTTGATCTTGGCGACAACATCAGCAACGGCCAAGTCCCGCCGCACTTTGGCAATTCCGGGAGGCGGAGTATCCGAGGAATCGTCCTCTCTGAGCCCAGTCACAACATGGTTATGGGGAAACAAGAATGAACCGCACCAGAATCCAATTGCAAAAACATTGACACAGGCAAGGAAAAACATCGCCTTTACCTGTTTTCTAGAAGCCGGAGGCTCTTCTCTGGGACCATCGATTCGACCAGCTGAGTCAGCCGGAATCACGGTCTCAGGCTCGACTGCAACCACATTAGGCTTCAAAAAGCGCCCTGATAGTTTTAGAAATCGCTCTAAGGTGTTGGACTGTTCGTCTACTTTCGCCTCAGGCGTAGTACTCTCTTGCGAATTCTTGATCGAGTCGTCTTTGCTTCTGTCCGGCGGAGGTATCGATTTTTCGCCAGGTCTGTTCCGCAGTCCTTTGATTTTCTTTTCGCCGGCGACCTCTGCCTCTTTGCTTGCCTGCTCGAGAGTCTTAGCCGGACGATATCGCTCCCATGCCGGCGGAGCATCGTCTTTCAAGAGCGCACTACGATCAGGCTCCATGGCGAGTATGTCTTCTTCCGACATCTCCTCCCCTGGTGAAAAATAGATAGGGACGTCGTCGTCTACGTCATTAGCCATTAACTGTTCCCTGATTGAGGCTGTGTGGCATAAATTCGCCTCTCAGAGATCATACCAATCAAAGACCATGTTGAAACAGAATAAAATGCGCTAGCGGGTGTGAGCTGCACGGTAATCGTTAGTAAATCCGGTTCTGGTGACACCACGCATAGTGCTTCGTCAGGCCGATAACTCGAGAATTCGTTCGACTCTTTTTGGACTCAGGAGCAATACTTCGAGCATGGCAATAGCATCTCGGGAAAACGTCGAGACAGTTAACCTCCTCTCTAATACTCTGATAGTTTCCGCCAAAATCTCAAAACAATCATCATCAGAAAAATTGCTCAAATCGCGGCTAAGCAACTCAAGCTTCAGTCGGATGCGCAAGAGACAGGCAAGAATAACGACGTGATGCAATCCTGCTACTACGCTCAAGTAGTTAAACCCAGGACCAAAATAGAGCTTCGAAAAAATCTTGAGGTAGCAAAAGCGTCTCAGCAAGTCTCTCGATTTCACTGGCAATCGGCCAATCCGTCTATCAAGAAGCGCCTGAAAACCAAAGCTTTTGGCGCCATGCGCGAAGGTCACATTGTGCGGTTCCGCCATAAACTCTCTAGCCACAGCCTCCGCGTCAACCTCACACATTCCCGACTCGTAAACGTTGTCGGGGAAATACGTGGCAAGGAGATTGCGAACGAGAACCTGATCGATAATCTTTTGGTTTACAAGTATGTTTGCAGCGTTGTCCAGCTTGACGGGCGCGCTTATACGTTTGCGAAAACGCTCGCCCTCTTCGAACAGTATGCGCTCGCTTCTACCTGTAAGGTCATCCCGACCAAGCTTCGCCAAAATCGTTGATTCACCTTCCAAGTAATCGTGGAAGCTGAGGCTCTGGCCATCAATCAATTGGATGTCGTTCCAGTCGAGCTTCAGTAATGGAAAAAGTTGATTGAATAAAATTAGTTTTTCCGACAGCAGCTCTCGTTGGTCCGATAGAGGGCGGCCCAGATTGAACAGGACCCCGGTTGCAGCGAAGCTGACCGAAGCATAGGTGCCGGAAGGAGTGTTTGTGAATGTATATGGAAAAAGTTGGCACATTGCCGGTTTGAACTGAGGTCCGTGCTCGTTCTGCAGCTGACAGCGCTTGTCAGCCGTGAGGAACTGACACAATCCATCGGCGTCTCTCTTTTCAAGCGAATGAGAAAAAGCATTTAGCTTCTCATCGTCAGTTCTGAGGACTCTAAATAGCTGCTTTGAATCCAGTGATTTCTCCTGAGCGTACGTTTCGATTCGCGAAAAATCTTCGCGAGTTATCGGAACCGGCCACTCGAAGCAACAGTTACCGCAACAAGTGCAGTCGAAATTAATTCCGTCAGGTATCAGCAGTTCAGACATCCACATAAATGTTACCAACTTCACCCTAAATAAGAGAAAATGGAAGTTCTTAAAACCGACAAGAGTGAAAACAAAACAACCTGCATGTTCGACAAGATTTCAGCCAAGAATAATCGGGTAGTGCAGGTCTTGATCCTGTGCATCCTGATAGGTCTTGCGTTGGCAATGTATGTCGGCACACTGGAAGCCTTGCCTCTTCTGGATGAACATTACATAATCGAATTCCTGAAAGCACATGCCAGCTCAACGATGGACTTTCTGACATCTATGATCGATTGGCCCGGACCGGAATCTTTCGACACATGGGGCATCTTGACAAGCGGTTGTGTATCGCTGCTGTCGGCTACCTCCACTCAATCGTTTTTTCCAATTCGACTCTTTTCACTTTTAGTCCACATCGCCAACGCCTTCGTTTTCTTCATCGTCGGAAGCAAAGTCCTGGAGCCGCCCGATAACACAACTCGCGCCTGGTCGACCTGGGTCGGAGCAGCAGCGTCTATATTATTCCTCACCTATCCCCTGGCACCAGAGACGGTATCATGGTTGGGCGGACTGGCATACGAATTAGGTTGTTTTTTCTTCCTCGTCTCTATTTATCTCTATATCAAAGGGAAAGCCGAACGCAACTGGACCACACTTGGGGTGGCCTGGATTGCATTTTTGTTTGCGATTCTGGCAGACAATTCGCTCTGGTCATCAGGTTTTGTCATTGTTGCGCTGGAACTGGCAAGATCATTCATAGGCGCCGGACCGCCGGATGAAAGCAAGATGTCCAAAGTCCCCGACGCGAAAGAAGTGTTCGAGGATGCGGTAGATCGGCTGATGGAAGAAACCATCTCCTCGCATCGCGAGCACTCAGACGCTTCACAGGACTCCGCCCCTGACACCACTGATAGTATTGAAAAAAACAGTGATAGCAATGCGGAATCCGCAAAGAAGAAGGAAGAGGACGATAGTCCGGCAGCGCTTTTCGATACTCTTGTTCCGGCGCTTCCTTTCATTGTACTAGGCGTTTTACTCTCAATCCGTGCCTTGCCTCAAGCCGGCAACCAACAGCTGCCGGGAACGATGATCGCTGGATTCGCCGATTGGGGGCGCGCTTTCAAGCACCTTTTCCTTCCCATCAACCAAAGCATAACGGAAGGTTACGCCAGACACTATGCTTTTCTATACATTTTGTATGCGGTACCAGCAGTAGTGGCTGTCCTGGCGCTCGTCCGAAATCGGCTATTCCGCCAGAACGTGGCGTTTTTATTGGCCTGGCTCATCATGATTCTCGTACCACACCTGCATCAGGTCGTGGTCGATTCGACCCTGAGCGGAAGTCGATTCGCATACGAATCTTTGCTACCGGTGTCGGGATTGATTGCACTGCTCTTTTTCTCCCCTGTATATGCAATCGCAGCGCCAGTTGGCGTCAAACCATTCGCCTGGGCGAGACTGATTCCCGTCCGCATCATCGTCACTGTAGTCGCCATCGCTTTTGTAGCTATACTTTTACCGGGAAACATGTCTCGGACCATTCACCAGAACGCATACTACAAGCGCGGTGCGAAGTGGCTGGATACCATAGCTTCCAGTGCAAGAAATATCGAGAAGAAAGCCCGATCCTCCTTTTGTCTTATTCGAGATGTACCAGCCGCGGTATCGGTGATTCCCAAGATCTCACCATTTAGTGTCATCATATATGATGGCGAGAAAAGAACTCCGCGCGCCATCAAAGTACCGGGTGGTCCGCTCAAAGACGCATTACGCCTAGCGAAAGAGCCATATAGAGATATATCAGTGCACTGGAGCCGCGAGCACAACAGCCTGATCAAAGTGGATCTCGGACTTGGCGCTCCAGCAATAACTCGATTGACCGCGCTAGATGTTCGCAACCGCCTTCGGCCGGGCATGGAGTTCTTAAAGACGGTTCAATTCGATAACACGAACAATTGTCTTATTCTCGATAGCAATGCCGATACCGGTCCGGTGATCAACTTCGAAGTGTTTGGTATCAGTCCAGTCGGAGATGATTTCGTCTATGTGGACGCAAAAATAAACACTCCTCAAGACGACGACAATGCTCACATGGAGCTGTACTGGTTGACTGTCTGGGAGAAAGAATTTTCCAATAAAGATCGCTTTACTCGCTGCCGTGTAATCGTCAACGACGGACAGTTTCACCGTTACTATCTGCCTGTACGCTCCACCGCATGGTCGACGAATGGCCCCTTAACCCACCTAACCATGGGGTTCCCAGCTAGTGCAAAAGTAGTTCTCAAGGAAGCAGGAACCATATCGCCGCCCGAACGGATAGCCAAACTAACCTATCAATCTACTGAGACAGAGAGCGATTCGACCGTCATAAACGGTACTTCGTTCGGTTCGCTATGTCACGACTATCCAAATCTCAAAGACTTAGGACTGGTATCGATGGAGCGAAAGCAAGAAGACCTCAAATTCGGATACGACACGAGCATGGTAGAAGGAGCCACAGGCTGCGTAGTGGAGATTGCACAGTGTGATAAGTTCTTCGACAACCCGAATGGAGACGAGCTCTCCAAGAATTTGCTAAAAACGGTAAAGGTCGCCGGCACAAAAGGTAGTTTCAAGCTCACTCGCGCCGATTTCAAGACGGATGGAATCTATGCAATTCGAGTGTTCGCTAATGACAAAGACGGTAAACTACTATCGAATGCTTCGGACGAATTCAATTGCCTGGTCTACACCAGGATCAAGACCGGATCGTAACAGGGAATTTCAGCTATGACAAAGATTGCCATCGACATGGAGCAACTCGTTTTCAGTTTTGAAGACGACTGCCAAGACAATGTTTACTATCTGGATTTGGAAAACGGTGAGATACGCCTTGTTCATCGCAGTCTCACAGACCTGCGTGATCTGACGGACGAAATCGAGACCGACCACGAACGATTCCTTTATGTTCCAAAACCTGATCCGAAAAAGCTGAAAGAAGATCTGCGCGATTTTATTGATACCGTGGATGATGACAAGACAAAGATTCTTCTTGACGTCGCCATGGATAGTCCTCATGCATTGTCCGGATTTCGAAAAATCTTGCAGGACAAAGAAGGAAATTCCGACAAGCTCAAAGCTTTCCTGGCTGGGCGTACGCGCCTGAGAGTCCGGCAATGGCTGGAGGCCAATTCCATCGATGTCGACTCTCCAATTGAGCCATAGGTAATCTTATCGGACATTACCAGAGCAAAAATTTGTTTTCGGAAGCGGTGAACGGTCGTTTTACTGGGGTAGAAGATACTTAGACACAGGTTAATGCACCTATGACGTAGACTATAGGCATTAGGGCATTGGGGCATTAACGCCATTTCTTATCGGTGCTGGGGCAGCCTGTAGGATTTAGAGTGGTAGCTGGGGCGAGCAAGAAAAAATACGATGGATTCACCAAGCAAACGGTGGGAAAAATTTAGGATAACGGCCGAGCAAGCTCAGCAAGAGGGCATGTTCGAATTCGCAGAAACGGCTTGGACTGCGGCTTTAGAACAGGCTGAAGACTTCGGCGACACAGATCGGCGTCTTGCTTACACACTTGAGAAGATGGCTGAATGTCTCTGGCATCAGGGAAAACTTACAGACGCAGCCAACCATTGCAAACGTGTTCTCAAAATGTATGAGAAAGTGCTCGGCGCGAAACATCCTGACGTAGCATGTTTCATGGGCAACCTCGCCATGATTTATCACGCTAGAAATATGTACCAGGACGCCGAAATTTACTACAAGAAAGCGCTGGAAGTGAAATCGCAGGTGCTCGGACAAGATCATCCTGACGTGAAGAAGCTACAAGGCAACTATGCAGATCTGCTCTTCGTCACCAACCGCGAGGCAGAGGCGGCTGAACTCAAGGCTGGAGCAAGTTTGGTAACTGCTTCAGATTGGCGCAAGACAACTGGAGCACAGGCACAATTCTCGCTGGCCCAACCAACCCAAAACAAACCGACAAGCGGCGGAGTCGTGCCGCTTCCAAACGAAAGTTTGACAAACCTTCAGGCATTGCAACTTGCAGATGGCACTGTGGTCGAGGCACCTGGAGCCTCTTCACGAACAGCTGCTAACCACAGCAATCGCAATAACAACAGCAACAACCATACCAAACAATCACAGAAGCCCAAGCCGGTTCCGTTGCAGAGTAAGGCTCCAGTAACGCCGCCTGCCAACAAGGCTGTACCACAAGGACAAATGTCGAAAGAAGAGGCATTTGAGAATTGGAAACAGCTCAAAGACAATGCGGAAAAAGCAGGTTCCAGCAATATGCTTCGTGAAGCCGAAGACTTCTGGCTGCAGGCTCTCGAAATTGCTGAAAAAATTGGAGAGGAGAATCCACCTCTCTCATATACTCTTTACAGTCTGGGTGATTTGAAAGCCAGACAGGAAGCCTATGACGCGGCAGTCACCTATCACCAACGTGCATATGCCGTCAAAAAGCGTGTACTTGGCCATCACCATGTTGCAGTTGCAGCAAGTGCAAACAGCTTGGCTCGTTTATTCTATTATCTGCGAGATTATAATCAGGCCGAAAAACTAGCTGTAGAAACTTGCGAAATCTATGAAAAGGTCCACGGTCGAGAGCATGCCGAGGTCGGCAGTGCAATCCATAACCTCGCTACCCTTTATCACGTACAGCGCAAGTACGCCGAAGCAGAACCAATGTATAAGCAGGCGTGGGAGATAAAGAGCAAGGTATTCGGTGGAGAACATCCTGAGACGCTGCGCCTACTGCGAAGCTTTGCCGATCTATTGAGGGCAACCGGTCGCGAGTTCGAGGCGCAGGGACTGGATGCCGGCTCAACAGGCATGATTACCGGGTCATGGAAGACACTCGATATCGCCGATGGCTCATCGCTAAAGGCACGCGAAGATCGATGCGACATTTGCAACGCCCAGCTCGGCGGCGCGCCTAAGTGCCCGAGATGCGGTTTTGAAGCGGCAATCGGCGTAATCTAGAATCAAGAAGCGCTGCCCGAGACACTTTCTCATTCCGGAGTGTTAACCGATATCGGGGAACGCGTCACTGTAAAATGCACGAACCCACCCGTTCTCCTTCACCGTTTCCGCCACACCGCTGACGGGCACGCTCCGAATTTTCAACTTAGTCGTTGTCAGCTTCAACTCTCAGCCAGCGATTCCTGCAAATTTTGGCCGACAAAATAGGGGCTCAAGCGGATACTTCTACGCTAGCCCTCTGGCTTTGCGCCAAGCATCAAGATCTTCAACATTGTTTCGTTGGTTGGCTTCGCTGTAGCGCTTATCATCACGTTCTGCAATCAATGCATTAACATCAGAACTCGGACCTGTAATAGTCGCATGAGTTTTCAAAACTTGACCGACCTTATCACCGAGCCCGTTTTGCTGCAGCGAACTTGCGGCAGCTAGCTGCTGATTTCCTTTGTTGAAAGCATTGAGAGCCTCAGACATAGCCAGACTTCGAATCACAGGATCATCTATCTGAGAGGCTGCACCGATAGCGTGACGAGCTAGCGAAATGCCGAGGTTAACCGTCGAGATGTTGACGTTACCCCCGAGCATACTATAGGCCTGGCTACCAAGAGCCCTCGCTTGTTGTTCTTGAGCCCGTTGCTCAGCCTGATGTTGTTCGAATTGTTGCGGTGTCATTCCGCAGCAATCACGCTCATCGCCCCACCACATGCCGTCACCATCCATGATGACAAATCCATCGGCATCAACTACCGAACCATCAGGTTTAATCTTCGTATCAGTGTCGTTGATTTTGACGGCTGCGCCGTCTTTGTCTTTGTCGATCTCGGGAGTTTTCAACTGGCCGGTAGTAGGATCGAAAATGATCGGATTGCCTTTACCGTCGGTACCGTCAATTCGAGCGGTAGTTGGATCGAAGATTCGCTCAACTCCAGTCGGTTTGCCTTTATCGGTGACATTGGTTGTGGTTTTGCCACCATCTGAGGGATGGGCAACACGTCCATCCAAACCCCGGCCTGTGTTGGTGTCGGTCGTTCTCACACCAACGCTGCCATCAGGATTGCCGCCGCGGATCTCCTGGCGAACTCCTGTGCTCAGAAGCTGACTGACCAACTGTCGATTGATCTCGGTGTTACCGACTTTGAATTGATCGCCGGAACCGGTGAGCTGCAACTGTTTCTTAACCTGATCAACCTGCTCGGCGGTAAGCTTGGTATCTTTGCCGTCCTCTCCACGTCTATAGAAATCAAAGCTGCCGGTCTCCGAATTGAGTCGCATTCTGACTTCAGTGCTAACGCCGTCTTTGTCTTTGGAGTTGATGACAATGTCGCCATTGGCGCGATCG
This sequence comes from Candidatus Obscuribacterales bacterium, assembly GCA_019746975.1. Classification (GTDB taxonomy): domain Bacteria; phylum Cyanobacteriota; class Vampirovibrionia; order Obscuribacterales; family Obscuribacteraceae; genus JADYXR01. Next base: position 4,726 of record JAIERK010000073.1, on the reverse strand, counting down.
ATACCAACATGATTCTTGGTCTTCTCGTCAACCAAGGTTGCTCGGTCTTTGTCCGCGTGGATCGCCTTCTGATCCTTGTCGCAGCGGACGAAGCTGTACCTGTCCTTAGACATTACCAGTCTGGCGAGATCGGCCTGCTGTTGATAGTTCTTACCGTCGTTGAACTCAAAGTTTGTTTGACCGGAGTTATTGTCGGTCGCGGTCCGCATGAAGCCGCCGTCTTTGCCATCTTTCTTGCCAAAGAGGAAGGTTTCCGAGGTCTTGTCTCCGTCTGTCTTCTGGTTAACGACGGTTCCGTCGCTCAACTTCAAGGTGACATTCTTGCCATCCTTACTTTCGATGCGGGTATTGCCCTTACCATCGGTTTGAATCTTTTCGCCGGTCTTCGAATCGGTTTTTACATCGCCTTTGAATTTACCGGCAAGCATCTCTTTGACTTTTGCAGCGGTATGACCATCGCTCAGATTGGCATCAACCAGCTTGTCGGCATTAGGTTTGCCGCTACCTGTGGTGAGGTCGCCATTGGCACGAGCCTGGTCAAGCAATCCACCTGCCAGGGATTCGAGCTTAGTACCGTTCTCGACTTTGTCGAGGCTGTCGAATGCTTGTTTTGCGGTCTGGGAATCGCTTTTGGAAAGCATAGCAGTAGCCAGCTTCTGCCCGTCGCCACTCTTCGTGGAGCTCGTCAGACCGAGCGAATCGAGAATACCTTCGCCGTATTTGCCAAAGTATCCCAGTGCATCATGGACAATGTCGGAGACTGCTGTGACGGCCTTTTCGGCTGAATCTCTGACAAAATTTCCGAACCAGCTGTCTGAATTACGGATACTGTCTTTCTCTTCGGCGTCTTTCTTCGCTTCAGGCTTCTTCTCAGTCTTCTCTTCGCCGGAGTCGGTCCCTGGCTTCTTCTTTGTCGGATCGCTGGTGTCGCCTGCGTCGGGCTTCGCGGCTCGCGCTTTGACCTCTGCTAACTTCTTTGGCGAGAATTCGCCCTGGAAGAGACTGGCCTCATCAGGAGACATTCTACCGAGGGTAGTTCTAAAATCCTCCAACGCCTGCTGTCTCCCTTGTGGTGTGTCGATTGTCGCGTCGCCAACAAAACTGCAGTAGAACTCATGTCCGGAATCTAGCGAATCCACCGCATCGGTGGCTGGCGTCACGCCATCAGCTGCTGGAGGGTTTCCAGGCAATCCATCCTTCGTCTCCTGCCCAGGCGGCGTGAACGCGTCCTTCTGGAAGTTGTCGCGCGCTACCTCTGCCACCGTCGTCGGCGTAGGAGTAGGTTGCAAAACGTCCTTCGGTGGGACGTATTCATCAGTTGGGTTTTGGCTAAAATCTGATGACATCCGAACTCTCCGGATTGTAAGAAACGGCGGGCAACCGCAAATATAAGGATTAAGTAGTAAATACCGATATTGTCAAGCAGTTGACAACATAAGTCAATACTGATCTTGCGGGAATTACGTATGCGACAAGGGTAAATTTAATCTTTAAATCGGTGCCTTAAACCAAATATAGACCGTTCCGATCGAAAACAACGCTAATTCCAATCAGAATAAGGCTAGAATGCTAACTAGGATCAAGATACTTACTTACTACTCCGCCACTTAAGGTTTCCTTGGAAAGGCTCCTCGCCCGTGTTGAAGTCGCAATTTACTTTTATCGAGACCAATTTTTCTAGACCAGCCCTGTATCGAGCAACGTTTTCGATTTTCTGTTTCATCCTCGTTGTGGCACTGACTGGCTGCAACTACGTGAAACAGCTCATCTCCTCCACACCGTCGACCAGCACCACGCCGACCAAACCAGGAAGTCCAGCCGGACCTGGCGGAGCAGCTCCACAGGGACCTGGAGGTTCGAAGGCGCCACCTCAAGCGGCGCCTGGGCAGATGGACGGGGAGTGGAAGTTGGCGTTCACTTTCAACGAACAGGTCGAAGCCTGCCACATGCGCATCAAACAAAATGGAGACAAATTCTCCGGCGACGGAACCGATGATGTTAGTGGAAAGCAGTTTCTTATTGAGAATGGCGCGCGCCGAAAAGATCAGGTGATGTTCTACAAGCGCTATCAGAGCCCGGCCGACCCAAGCCAACCGCCGGTCGAATTCACTGGCTCAATCGACATCGATCATGGCTACATGAATGGCCGATATCACTTTGCGTTCAAAGGCAAGCAGTTCGATGGCGATTGGGAGGCTCAACTGACTCCTCCCGAGCCGCCTCCATCTCAAACTCCCGCTCAACCGGCTCAGCAGCCACCTGCGTCACAGCCATCAGGACCGCCCGACTTGTCCGGCAAGTGGAACCTCGGTTATGAATATCAGTTCAAAACAATGCACTCCATAATGTTCCTGGAGCAGCTCTACAACGGCAAGATCACGGGCCACGGCGTGGACGAGAATACGAGCGAGAAGTTCACTATCGAGCAGGGTTCGTACTCCTATCCCAAAGTAACTTTGGTTCGCAAATACGCTGCAATCAAGACAAAACAAGTGACCAAGCCTGAGCGGCGCATGACCTTCAAGGGTGAGTGCAGCTGGGTTAACGAGACCGACTATCAGGGCGCGTACCTGTCTGGAAAAACAGACGGCGGCGGTAACTGGGAAGCACAAAAAGTGCGCTGAACCGGCGTGCTTACAAACGGCCCTGTGGCAACATGTCGTTATTAAGTGCCTGTAAGACGGACGCGCAGTCACATCGACGAATCAGTGACATGGTCAGCAATTATGGAACTTCGACCAAATGAAACTTTCGGACTCTTAGAATCCTTTTAGACCCAACCAATCAAGAGGCTGACAACTCAGCCCGCACTATCTGGTACTCTAGGGCACCTGTCAATATCTTGTCTACCTGGAATTATGACTAAGAAAACCAGCCGCGCTTTCATTGCTGCATCGGTCGCACTATATATGGTATCAATATCGATACCTGGCGCTTTTGCGCTCGATCGCACCTCCTCTGACGCGAGAAGGAACAGTTTTTCCATCTCAATAAATGACACTCTGCCGCAAGAGGCGCCAAGTGAGAGGCAGATTGCACTAGCATGCGATTCGGCTCAGCAACAAGACGGCGCATTTTCCACCGAGGAAGAAGCGTCTGAAAGTCTCGCAAACCAGCAAGCACAAGAACCCGAACAATCAAAAGAGCGTGGTAAAGGTCTGTTCAGCGCCTGGTCGCTTCCAATATCTGGCCCACTGGTATTTATAAAACACAAGAAAGCCGCTCCAGTTCAATCTAAAGAGCTGTCAGGTTCGATCATCTTTTCCGACCCGTACGAATCGGCATCTCAACAAATAGATCAATTACTCGATTGCGCGCTTTCCCGAGACCCAAGCACAGCGGGATTAGAAAAAGCAGTAAGCCATTACAGAAAGCGCAGCCAGATCATTATTGCCGAATCAAAAGATGCCTGCAATTTCGTGATTCCTTACCGTGGTTTCGGACCATCCAGCGAAGCAGGAGATATCATCACTGGAGAAAAACTAAAGGTAAAAAGCCGCGCCTCTGCCGAGTATGCTCGCCAAAAGCAAATCGATGAAGTGCATCTAAAACTCGTTTCGAGCATGATGCAGATCTCGATGGGACTGGGCATGACGGATGAGGATCGTGGTAAAGAAGTAACCGCATCTGGTATCGCCGCGCTAACCGAACTGGTTGGCGAAGAAGAAGCGGAGAAGGCAAGAACGGATCTAGTCCAGATGGCAAGTCGCCTCGCCGCAGGCGATGAACAATTTCAAAAGCAACCTTGGGATGTGCAGCAGAAGCAAAAAATGCATCGTCAGATTCTCGAGCTTTCGCTGGAAGATGATCCGGTAATCCATCAAATCAAAAAGCACCTTAACAAGTATAACCACCGCTCGAAATTCGCGATGGTATCATCTTCGGTGGTACAGACCATTCTCGGTGCCGCGTCACTGACACCGACATTCGTCGGTCCTGCAGCGAAAACCGCGCTGGTAGCATTCGTTATGGCGACCGGCGGTCCAGAGCAATGCAAGCTCCTCAAAGAGCTCTACCTCGATAAGCGACTGGAGAGTCGATGGAAGATTCTCAATGAAGAGTCGCATATGGCATTGGACAACTACCAACTGGCAATGCTAACCAAAAATCCGGTTCTACTCTGTTACTCCGAATCACTTGTTGGACAAATGATTGGTGGACATCATGTAGACGAAGTCTTTGGAAAGTCGCTTCTGGCGAAAAAAGAAACTCCGGCAACGCTCTAGTTCAAACTCGTGCCAAACGAACCGAACGCACCACAGATGCCACTCAGTAATTAAACGTCGCACGTCGACAATAGACTGTCTACTTTGTTGCTCGCGGTCCAAGCGGAAGCACTCGAATGATGCCTGGTGAGTTGAATTCCAATATGTCTTCTCGCGTTTTGGCTTCCGATCGAAGGCAGGCTAACATTAAGGCGCCATCCCCCCAGCGTTGTTGATCCATGGCACACCAGTAGTTAGCCGCGTAAAGTTGCGAATATTTTCGGGAAATCCCTCCATGCAGGCCTATGATATAGGTCTTAAACGATTCAATTTCATCTACTTTTACGACCGTTTTAGAATCGGCACTTTCATTAGTTGTAGATGGTCTTTCAATAGGACCTACATCAGCTTCGAGCCTCCGGTAGCGCTCACCAGCCGCTGGTGCAATAAGTCCGACAAGCTGGAGTGATATCACCGATAGACTCAGGTCCTGAGTGGACAATCGCGTCCTCGCCAGGAGG